>CAZLXE010000055.1:0-6106 GCA_964563005.1 uncultured Isosphaeraceae bacterium | reverse complement strand
CATGAGTCATAAGCCATAAGCCATAAGCCATGAGGGGATCGTATTAAATGCAGGGTTGCCGAGGCGTAGAGGATTCGCAGAGGGAGATTGGTTTATGGAGAGGGAGCAGGAGTTGGGGATCGTCAGGCAAGTTGTCAGATACCAATTCTGAAGAAACCGGACGCCCCCGAGAAGAAATAAACCATACTGACAAGAGGACTTGTTCCGCCTCAGGCAGACCACCCAATGCGCATATTTTTCAGAATCTGTATAAAGCCGTTCCCTTCGGGCCTCAGCGACTCTTCCGTTTTTTTTGTTTGATCCCCGGCTTCCGGCCTTTCGTTCCGGAGTGCTTGGGTGGTGGAGCGAACACAGATTGAATGCTTCTATTTATGGCATCCGGATCGAACGCTTCGGGATCATAGTTTACTCCGCCCATCCACTCGATGATCATCTCATGATCCTCATTTTTTGGATCGGGATTTTGGAGAATCTCCAGATTATTTTCGTATCCCCACACGCCGCCGCAATCCTCCGGCGGGGCGGCCCGGGCTCCGTCGAGAAGGCAGGGAAGATGCTCGAACTCAGATCGTTTTTCGTGGGTTCGGATAATTTTGAGGCCGTGGTCCCAGTTGTCTCCGAAATCGTACAGGTAGAGAAGAGTTTCTTTGAGATCCTCGAATAAATCAACCAATGCGACTTCACTTTCCTCCTTGCTTTCCTGGGTTCCGTCCATGATTGTCTTCCACATGGAATCCACCGCGAAGGTTTCCGGCTCAGATTCGTATCGCGTTCCAGATTTCGTCTCAAACTGATGTATGTGGTAATTCTCCCAGTCCATGGCGATTTGAATCAGGATGTGGAGATCATCGAGGGTGAAATCGTTGGACACGGCGAGGGTGCGCCAGATCGGAGGTTCGGTGCCGCACAACCAGAGGTCAATCTCATAGACGGGATGAGCAGGATTCACCTTGGCGCTGCGTCGACGAGGGATTTTTACGGCTTTTGGGGTGGTTGTGGTCATAACGCCAAAGAGCGTATCCGCATCCTTCGGAAGGGGAAACCCCGGGGGAAGAATTGTGGAAAAGTGGTCAGGAAAGCGTGCCGTCTTTGAGGATTTTGATGATGAGATTGGCGGCTTCCTCGGCGGGCCTTTTGTGGGCGAAGCGTTGGGCGACGCGCCTTAGTTCCTCGGTCTGGAAGGCCATGTTGCGCGAATCCTGAAGCAGAGGGTTGGCCGCCCGGACGAGGGGCATGGGGCCGCCGGGGTGGGGGATGAACTCGGGGACAATTTCGCGGTCGGCGATGATGTTGGGGAGGAGCCGGTAGGGGGTGCGGAGGATGAATTTCGAGAGCAGCCAACTGAAGAGGCCGGTTTTGTAGACGCCGATCATGGGTTTGGACTGGCGGGTGATGTCGAGGGAGATGGTGCCGGAGACGGCAAAGGCGAGGTCGCACCATTGAATGCCCGCTTCGGTTTTATTCACCACGAGATGCAGCCCGGTGGGGAAGATGGAGACTTTTTTGCGAACGATGGCGGCGAGGGTGGGGTTGGCGGCGAAGATGACGCCGTTCATGCCTGAGTAGCGATCCTTGAGTTCGGTGAAGGTGGCGACAAGGAGGCGGATGTTGGCTTTGACTTCCTGCGAGCGGGAGCCGGGGAAGAGGGCGATGCGAGGCGATCCCTGGGGCAACCCCCGGATTTCATCGCGCAGGACTTCTTCGGGAGTGGGTTCGCCTTTTTGCGTATTCTTCGGTGAAGCATCCAGGGAATTGTCCGGGGATAATTCCGGGGGCGGGTTCATCTGGGGATGGCCGATGAAGCGGGCGGGGACATCCCGATCCTTGAACCATTGTTCTTCGAAGGGGAGGAGGCAGAGGACGCCGTCGGTGAGGCGGCGGAGTTTGCGAATGCGCCAGCCGCCCCAGGCCCAGAGTTGGGGCGCGATAAGGTGGATGACCCGGGTTCCGGTTTTTTTCAGGGAGCGGCAGATGGGGAAGTTGGCGGCGGGGGAATCCACGGGGATGTGGGCGAGGACGCGATAGTTGCGGCTCCATTGGCGGATGCGTTTGATTTCTTTGCGAACGGCTCGGGCTTTTTTGATTGCTCCCAGACCCATGGCTCCGTCTTCGGCGGTGTGGCCGAGGATCGTCGCCCCGGCGGCTTCCATTTTCGGTCCCCCCCAGGCGTAGACATGGAGATCGGGCAGGCGGCGGAGGAGTTCGGCGATGACGGGAGCGGCGTGGGCGTCGCCACTCGGCTCGAAGGCGGTGAAGAGGACGCTGGCCTGGAGGTTTTGTTGGGCATTGGCCATGGGGAGAGTTGTCAGTTATCAGATTTCAGTGGTCAGTTTTGCAGAGTTTGATTTTGAGTTGACATTGGGGGGAATTATGGCTGCTTCCTTCATACCATACGGCCATGTCCGAAGTGCTGCACAGTTGTCGCCGGGAATTTTCTTATCGAATTTTCCTTCTCCTGCCTCTGGTTCTCCCGGTGATTGTTTTTTTCGGCGGTGGGGTGAATGGGGAGGATGAAGATTCGGTGTCGAATCATTCGGTGGTGAGGGAGCCGGGGCCTGTCGAGTCGATTCGGTTGGGGCGGGGAATCGGGGAAATTCGGGGAATCCGGGGGTTTGCGATTGCGGCTCATCACATTGGGGATCTTGACCTCTACCTGAAATCGGTGGATCGGATTGCGGAAATGGGGGCGAACGCCTTGATTGTGGTGACGCCGATGTGGCAGCGGAAGGTGGATTCGAGCGTAATTCGGGTGTTGAAGAAGAAGTGTCCGACGGATGAGCAACTGGTGACGATTCTGAAGAAAGCCCATGCTCGGGGGATGCATACGACGCTGCTGCCGATAGTGCTGATTGAGAAGCCGGGGAAAAAGGAATGGCGGGGGAAGATTCGGCCCAAGGATTGGGATCGGTGGTGGGGGCATTATGACAAACTGATGGATCGGTTCATCGGGATTGCAAATGAGGCGAAGGTGGATCTGTTGGGGATCGGGAGCGAACTCAATTCGACGGAGGATCAGCGGGAACGGTGGGAAAGGATTGTGGAATACACAAGAAAGCGGTTCCGGCCGGATGGGGGAGGGCAATTGACCTATTCATCCAACTGGGATCGGTATGACAAGGTGGAATTGTGGGATCTGGTGGATGTGATCAGTGTGAGTTCATACTTTGAATTGGATCCCGAGGATAATAAGGCACCGCACGAAACGCTGGTGGCGGCGTGGACAGAGGCCCAGGGAGCCATGATGAAATTTGCGAAGGAGTGGGAGCGACCATTGCTTTTGACGGAGGTGGGGTATCCCTCGCTCAAATGGGCGACGGCACATCCGTGGAATTATGTGCCGAAGATGGGGATGAAGGCGGATCACGAGGCGCAGGCACGGGGGTGGCGGGCGTTTTTTGATGCGTGGCGAGGGGTGCTGAAGGATCCGTCCTCGCGGATGGCGGGCTTTTTCTGCTATCACTGGGATCCGTATCATCAGGGTGGAGAACGGGACACGGGATATGGGGTGTGGGGGAAGCCGGCGTATGCGATTATCCGGGAGAATTTCCAGAAGTTAAAGTAGGACGGGCGATCCACCCGTTTTTGGTGGTGAGCCGGTGGCCCCATTTCCGGGGGCGGGTACTATGCCGTCCTTCTTTCATTTGATTACAGGAAACATTTGCCATGCTGAAGCGCACCCATATGTGCGGCGATCCCCGGAAGGGGATCATTGATGACACCATTACCATCTGCGGCTGGGTGCATACCTGGCGGAATCAGGGGAAGGGGTTGATTTTTGTGGATGTGCGGGATCGGTCGGGGATCACGCAGGTGGTGTTCGATCAGGAAGACATCCCGGCGGAAGTCATGGAATTGGCGGATGGAATCCGTAGAGAAGATGTCATCGCGGTAAGGGGGGTAGTCCGGGGGAGGGAGAGGGCGAATCCGAAGTTGCCGACGGGGGAGATTGAGGTGGTGGGAACCCAACTTGAGATTCTGGCCAAGACGGAACCGCCGCCGATTCTGCCGGAGGAGCGGGATGAGGATCTGGCGGGGGAGGAGAAGCGGTTGCAGTATCGGTATCTCGATCTGCGGCGGCCCCGGATGCAGGAAATCCTGCGGATTCGCCACGAGACGGCCCGGCTGGCCCGGGCGTATTTCAGCGACCACGGTTTTCTGGAAGTGGAGACGCCGATGCTGATCAAGACCACGCCGGAGGGGGCGCGGGATTTCATTGTGCCTTCGCGGCTGTATGCGGGTCGGTGGTATGCGTTGCCGCAAAGCCCGCAGATTTTCAAGCAGATTCTGATGATCAGCGGGTGCGACCGGTATTTTCAGATTGTGCGGTGTTTCCGGGATGAGGATCCGCGGGCGGATCGGCAGGCGGAGTTCAGCCAGATCGATCTGGAGATGAGTTTTGTGGATCGCGATGAGGTGATGGCCATCATGGGGGGGTTCATCACGCAACTGTGGAAGGAAGTTCTGGGATATGAAATCGGGGAGATTCCCGTGATGTCGTTTGCGGAGGCGATGGAGAAATACGGCGTGGATCGACCCGATCTGCGGTTCGGCCTCGAGCATCACGATGTGTCCGATCTGGCGGGGCAGACGGAGTTCAAGGTGTTTACGGAAGCGCTGGATCAGGAAGGCGGCATGGTGAAGGCAATGGTGGTGCCGGGCGGGGCCAGCAAGATGAGCCGCAAGGTGACGGATGGGTATTCGAAGTTTGTGCAGGAGTTCGGGGCGGGGGGCGTGCCTACGGTGAAGTTCACGGAAAATGGGTTTGAAACGGGGATCGCGAAGTTTGTGTCGCCGATTGCGGATGCGCTGGTCGAGCGGCTGGGATTGAAGCCGGGTGATCTGGTGTTCTTTGCGGCGGATCGGGCGGCGGTGGCCCACCGAGCGCTGGGGGAACTGAGGAACAAGGTCGCGGCGGATCTGGGCTTGATTGAAGAAGGAGCCTGGCGGTTTGTGTGGGTGGTGGACTTTCCCATGTTCGAGCGCGATGAGGAGGGGGATCGGTGGAAGTCGCTGCATCATCCGTTTACTTCACCCATGCCGGATCAGATGGACACCCTGGACTCCGCCCCCGGAAAGTGCATCTCATCGGGGTATGACCTCGTGGTGAATGGCTCGGAAATCGGGGGCGGGTCGATCCGGATCCACCAGACGGAAATTCAGAAAAAGGTGTTCGGGCTGCTGGGATTGACGGAGGAAGATGCCCGGGAGAAATTCGGTTTTCTGCTGGAGGCGCTGAAGTATGGGGCGCCGCCGCATGGGGGGATTGCGTTTGGTCTGGATCGACTGGTCATGCACCTGGCGGGCACGGAGAACATCCGCGAAGTGATCGCCTTCCCCAAGACCATGACCGGCCAGGACCTGATGACCGAAGCCCCCGGTCCGGTGGACGCGAGTCAACTGGAAGAATGCCATGTAAGAAGCGTGGTGCCGGAGGCGGTGGGCGTGGAGTAATATTGTCTCTATTCAAACTGGTACGATTATTCACGACAAATCACGAATCGATTTCAATTTCCTCACTATCCTCATCCTCTGAATTGGAGACAGGGTAGTGGGAGATTTCGATTTCAAGACCGAGTTCGGCGCACTGGCGGATGAGTTCAATGGGGAATCGGTTGGACCAGACATAAGCGGTTTGCTTGATTCCGAAGTCGATACCTATGGAATCCAGACCGGGGTAATCACGGAGTCGGGCGATCTCAGCGAATTCCTCGCGCAGAAAATCAATGGTGTCCTCGATCGACCCGCTGAAATCATCAAAGTCCGCTTCACTAACATTGATGTTGAGGTTGGAGCCTGAGTAGAGTTCATCCGGTTCTTGCATACTCTTCGGCTGACCCTTTCGGTGAATCCCCACAATATCCAGAGGACAATCCTGGATATAAGCATCCACATCAAAATCAGTGCCTTCGGCACGAAGAATGCATGACATGGGAAAGAGTGTAATCGATTGGATGGATTATGAGCGAGGCAGATCATGCCTGCAGGGGATTGGACTGACAATTCCTCAAAGACAGCCAGAGAACCAAATCATGACTCGCCCCCTACAATCACTCCCATGTGCGGTATCGGCGGCATTCTGCGGCGGGATGGGGGGGGGATTCCCGAA
>CAZLXE010000054.1:13646-15022 GCA_964563005.1 uncultured Isosphaeraceae bacterium | reverse complement strand
GTTTCCCCGGAAGCCGAACCCCCTCCCTAACCCTCCCCCAGAGGGGGAGGGGATCCTGATTCTGGATTCCCGCTTTCGCGGGAATGACGGGGGGGCGGGAATGACTAGGGAGTGCGGGGATGGCGGGAGGGTTAGCCCTTGCCGGCCATTACATTTCCCATTTTGAAGATGGGGAGGAGGAGGGCCATGGCGACGCCGCCGACCATGATGCCCATGAAGACGATCATGATGGGTTCGATGAGGGAGGTGATTTTTTTGACGGCGGAGTCGAGTTCTTCTTCGCTGAAGACGGCGATGCGTTCCATGACATCGGCGAGGCGGCCGGAGGTTTCGCCGGCGGCGATCATGGAGCAGACATTGGGGGGGATGTAGGGGGAGCAAGTGATGGCTTCGCTCATCTGCTTGCCATCGCGAATGTCGGCTTCCATTTTGATCCAGAGTTGATCGAAGCGGACATTGTTGGTGACGCCTTTGCAGATGGTGATGATGTCGAGGAGGTTGACGCCGGCACCGAGGAGGGTGGCCATGGTGCGGGCGGCGCGGGTGATGTAGAGTTGGGCGAACATGGGGCCGAGGAGGGGGGCGTGGAGGCGGAGCCAGTCCAGGGTGCGGCGCCAGGAGGGAAAGCGGGACCAGAGGAGGGCAGTGATGATGATGGTGGCCAGAGCGGGGCCGTAGTAGAGGTATTGAGTGGTGAAGAATTCGCTGACATTGAGGAGGACGCGGGTCATGGCGGGGAGGGTGGCGCCCTTGCCTTCGTAGATTTTGGCGAAGCGGGGGAGGATGAAGACCATGAGGAAGATGGTCATGAGGATGCCGAAACCCATCATGAAGAGGGGGTAGGAGAGTGCTCCCTTGATTTGTTTGGCAGTTTTGCGTTCTTTGGCGAGGTAGTCGCCGACGCGGCCGAGCATCATGGCCATGGTGCCGGAGGCCTCGGAGGCCTTCATGAGCGAGATGACCATGGTGGGGAAGACGCGAGGCCAACGGGCCATGGCGTTGGAGAAGGGTTCGCCGGCGCAGATGTCGTTGTTGATGGCATCGAGGACGACGCGGAATTCGCTTTGGGGGAACTGGCGGGAGAAGGAGTCGAGGGCTTCGGTGAGGGGGACGCCGGTTTCGATCATGACAGCGAGTTGCTGACAGAAGGCGATGACATCTTCGCGTTTGACGCGCTTGGCGGTTTCGTTGCGGCGGATGTTTTTGGCATCGAGGTTGGCGGCGGCGGGTGCATTGGTGACTTCGAGGAGGTATTTTCCTTCGCGACGGAGTTGGGTTCCGACTTCTTCCTGAGAGGAGGCGGAGAGGGAGCCGGTGACGATTTCGCCGGAGGTGTCGCGGGCTCGGTAGGAGAATGTGCTTTGGGCGGACATGGG
>CAZLXE010000054.1:3507-13546 GCA_964563005.1 uncultured Isosphaeraceae bacterium | reverse complement strand
GTGGGAATGACGGGTATTACATGGCGGTGGCGAGGAAGATTTCTTCTGGGGTGGTGAGTCCGCCGGCGACTTTGGCCATGCCGTCGTCGCGGAGAGTGGGGTGTCCGTTTTTTACGAGCAATTCGCGGATGGCCTGGAGGGTGGCGTCCTGGGCGATGAGAGAGAGGATGGCTTCATCGGGGACGAGGAGTTCGAAGATGCCGATGCGGCCAGCGAATCCGGAGCCACGGCAGCGACTGCAGCCGGGGCCGTGGTAGAAGGTTTCGCAGGGGCCGGTGATGAGTTCGACGGCTTCACGGGCAAGGGGATCCGGTTCGTATGGTTCCTTGCAGTGGGGGCAGATTTTTCGGACGAGGCGTTGGGCGAGCACGCCGCGGAGAGTGGCGGCGACGAGGTAGGGTTCGATGCCGACATTGCTGAGGCGGGTGACGGCGCTGGGAGCGTCGTTGGTGTGGAGGGTGGAGAGGACGAGGTGTCCGGTGAGGGCGGCCTGGGTGACGATGCCTGCGGTTTCGGCATCGCGGACTTCGCCGACCATAAGGATGTCGGGATCCTGGCGGAGGAGGGAGCGGAGGGCGATGGCGAATCCGAAGCCGGCTTTTTCGTTGAGTTGGGCCTGGTTAACGCCGGGGATGTTGGCTTCGACAGGGTCTTCGACGGTGGAGATGTTGATGTCGTCGGCGTTGAGGAGGTGGAGGACGGAGTAGAGGGTGGTGGATTTTCCGGAGCCGGTGGGGCCGGTGACGAGGACGACGCCGTTGGGTTGTTCGACGACCTGTTTCCAGGCCTCGAACATGGGGGGTGAGAAGCCGAGTTTGCCGAGGGGGACATTGTGGTGGCGGGTGTCGATGATGCGGATGACGACTTTTTCGCCGTATTTACAGGGGAGGGTGGAGATGCGGAGGTCGACGGGGCGGCCGTCCATCATGACATGGATGTCGCCGTCCTGGGGGAGTCGACGCTCGGAGATGTCGAGGTTGCCCATAATTTTGATGCGGCTGGTGACGGCGGCGTGCATCTGGTGGGGCGGGGTGAGTTTTTCGTAGAGTTTTCCATCGACGCGGTAGCGGATGCGGAGGTGATGGTCGTCGGGTTCAATGTGGATGTCGGAGGCGCCATCCTGAACGGCGGAATAGATGAGGAAGTTGACGAGTTTGACGACGGGACTGCGTCCGGCGACTTCTTCGAGGTCGGAGATTTCGGTGACCTGGCTGTCGATGACGGAGAAGTCGGCATCGTCGATGTCTTCGTAGATGTCGTCGATGACGAAGACATTGGCGGCGGGGAGCCAGGCGTGGAGGGAGGATTTGATTTCGGCGACGGTGGCGGCGACGATCTGGACTTCGTGGCCGGTGAGTCGGTGAATTTCCTCGATGATATAGAGATTGGCGGGTTCGGAGACGGCGACGGTAAGGGCGTTTTCGACGAGGAAAAGGGGGAGGACGCTGTGGCTTTCGATGAAGTCGCGGTCGAGGACTTCGGCGACTTTGGGGTCGGCGATGCGGGCGGCGTTGGTGATGAAGGGGATGCCGAATCCTTCGGCGAGGATTTCGATGATCTGCTGTTCGGTGACGAAGTTGAGTTCGATGAGGACTTCGCCGAGGAGTTTTTTGTGCTCTTTCTGCTGCTGATATTCGAGGGCCTGTTCGAGTTGGGTTTCGGTAATGAGGTTGCGAGCGCAGAGCATTTCCCCGAGGGGGAGTCGGGGGGCGCTGTCGAGATCGAACATGGAATCGTCGGGATGAAACATCGGGAAGAGGTCTCGTTCAACGGAGGGTTTTGGCCGCGAGTTCGATGGAGTCGTAGAGATCGAAGCGGCGGTCGAGGCGGGTGACTTCGAGAATTTTCTGAATGGTTTCGTCGGCGTGAGCGATGCGGAAACGGCCATTTCGTTCGGTGGCGGATTCCTGGAGCCAGATCAGGAACTCCAGGCCGGCGGAGTCGATGAGGGTGAGGTGTTCGAGGTTGAGCATGATGTCGCGGACGCCCGACTCGAAGCGTTGGAGCACTTTGCGGCGGATGTTGTCGGTTTGATCGGCGATGAGTTCGCCGCTGAGGGTGAGTACGGAGGCGGTGCCGTGATCTTCGTAGCTGAGTTTCACAACAGTTTTTCCTGAGGTTTGGCGGCAATTCCCTCATGAGCGCGATGTTCGACGACGAAGCGATCGTATTCGGTGAAATCGAGGGTTATGAAGACCTCGGCGAGTTGGGCGTCGAACTGGGCGCCAGCGCACCGGCTGATTTCGGCGAGGACTTCATCGCGGGAGAGACGGGCGCGGTAGGTGCGGGTGGAGCTCATGGCGTCGAAGGAATCGGCAAGGCAGATGATGCGAGCGATGAGGGGGATGTTTTCACCGACGAGGCCGTGGGGATAGCCATCGCCGTCCCAGCGTTCGTGATGGTAGAGGACGCCGGGGAGAATGTCCTGGAGTTGGGGGATGTCCTTGAGGATGCGGTGTCCGATTTCGGGATGCTTGCGGATGAGGAGGAATTCTTCATCGGTGAGGCGGCCGGGTTTGGTGAGGACGGACTCGGGGACGCCGATTTTTCCTACATCGTGGACGATGCCGGCAATATGCATTCTTTCGACGGTGTGTTCATCGAGTCCGATGGCGGCGGCAAGTTGTTTGGAAAGGTGGGCGACGCGCTGGGAGTGGCCGCAGGTGTAGGGATCCTTGGCATCAATGGAAGCGGTGAGGGCTTCGAGGGTGCCGAGAAACATGGCGCTGAGGTCATCGTAGAGGGCGGCGTTTTCAAGGAAGATGCCGGTGTGGCTGGCGGTGGCGCCGAGAAGTTTCATGTCGGAGGAGGCGGCGATGGGATCCCGGCCTTGCTTATCGGCGGCGATGAAAAGCCCGATGACGGCGCCATCCTGGGCGATGGGATGGATGAGGGCGGAGTTGCCTAACATGGCGTAGCGTTTGTGGTCGGGGTTGGTTTCCGGTTCGAGAACGCGGGGGGTTTCGGGTTGCGCCTGGTCGAGCAACTCCTGAAGGCGGGGTTCCATATCTTCGAGCGACCGGGGAGGGTTTCCGGCGAGGATGAGGCGTCCGTCGAGTCGTTTGAGGGCTCCATCGTGATGATGATTGATAAGGGCACCGATCCAGCGGTAGGGCATGGTGCCGAGGAGTTCATCGCAGGCGAGTTGGATGAAGCGGTCGGGTTGATCGACTTCGGTGATGCTCTGGGTGATGGTGTAGAGGAGGTTGATTTCCTCATAAGACCCGGCGAGTTGCTGAGACATGGATTCGAGAGAGAGGTCATCGACGATTTTTCGGGCGAGATGTTCGAGGATGATCTGGACGAGGGCGGCCACGCGTTTGAGTTCATTCCGCTCCACAGGAGGAAGGCGGAGGAGGCGCATGCGGGTGAGGGCGAGGTCGAACTCAACGGCCTGGCACATTCCCGCGAGTTGCTCAGATTCGATGATATCCTGCGTGACGATGACGGCGACAATAAACCCCTGATGTTCACGGCGGGAGCCGAGGGGAATGGCGATGAACCACACGCCGGGGAAGGCCTCAATGGGTTTGGGCAGGGTTTGTCCGGCCCATTGGCTCACGACCTGCTGGAGGTGACGATGGATCAGAGTGGGGCGGACGAGGAGGTCGCTCAGCCAATCGGCATCGGGGGGAGGTGGGGCGACGGCGACTCCATCCCGATCAATCTGCAGGAGGACGATCCCCAATTGTCGAAGGCGATCGAGCATGCCCTGATGCAGGGATGGAGCATCCAGAATGGCTGAATTCAGAGTCATGCGGCCCGGGACCGATCGGTTGGATCGTCTGCATCATCCTCGCTGGATTCGAGGAGATTCTGTACGAGTTGAAGGACGGCGCGGGGGCTGAAGGGTTTGCTGAGCATGTCACGGATGTTGCCGCAGTTGAGGTCATCTTCATCGAGGGCGTAGCCACGAGCGGTGAGCATGATGACGGGAATGCGGGCGGTGGATTCGTTTTTCACGAGTTCGCGGCACATCTCGATACCAGTGAGGAAGGGCATGGAAAAGTCGGTGATGATGAGGTCCGGTAATTCGCGGCGGGCGGTTTCGAAGCCATCTTCTCCATCCATGGCGGTGAGGACTTCATAGCCGGCGTTTTTCAGCTTGAGGTTCAACACCTGCAGGATGTGCGCTTCGTCATCGACGATCAGAATTCTGCGCATGATGATGGTTCCTTCTTCCTGTATAGTTCATCGGTTCAATCAGGCGGCGACATTGGAGCCGGCGAAGCGCATGGGCACGGAGAACCAGAACTTCGATCCCATGCCCAGCTCGGTTTCCACGCCGATCTGCCCTCGGTGGAGGGTTTCGACGATGTGACGGCAGAGGTTAAGCCCCAGGCCCGTGCCTTTGGCCATGCGTTTGTAGTTTTCCACCCGATAAAACTTATCAAAGAGTTTCGGGAGGGCATCGGGGGGGATGCCGAGTCCGGTATCACTGACGGTGACGAGGACGGATCGGGTGAGGTTGTCGGAATCGGCGGTGATGATGATGCGTCCCCCTTCGGGGGTGTATTTGACGGCGTTGGAGAGGAGATTGAGTCCGACCTGATAAAGCATGTCGGGATCACCTTCGACGGTGAGGTCAACCTCCGTAAATTTATAGAGGAGGGAGATGTTTTTTTCCCGGGCCTGAGGTTCGAGGGAATCGACGGCGCGGCGAATCAGGTTTTTCAGATCTACCCGTTCGCGTTCCACCTGGATGATGCCGGCTTCGATGCGGCTGATATTGAGCATGTTGTCGATGAGGCGACCGAGGCGTTCGGTTTCGGCGTGAATGATGCGGCAGAATTCCGCCCGGTCTTTTTCATTTTCGGCCTCGCCGTCAAGTAGCATTTCGACATAGGCCTGAATGGAGGAGAGGGGGGTGCGGAGTTCGTGGCTGGCTTTCGCTACGAAATCGCTTTTGAGGCGGGAGATTTCCTGCTCGCGGGTGACATCATGGAGAATGGCCACGACGGCGCCGACTTCATGGCGATGATTTTCTACACAGGAAAGCACGACATCGAAGACGCGATGGGTTTCGGTGGCGTCTTCATGATGGTATTCGACATGTCGGCGATTGACGAAGTTGGCCTGCTCGCGGGCGTCTCCAATCAACGAGCACAACGGGGCATCGGCGATAATTTTTTCCAGGGGTTGATGGAGGGCTTCGCTCAGGTCGAATTCAAAGAGTTCGGCGGCGGCATCATTGGCCATGACGATTTCGCGATAGGGATCGGTGACGATGACGGGGTCTCGAATGGAGTGGAGGACGGCCTCGATCTGGCGGCGGAGGGTTTCGGCGACATGATGACGGATTTCGAGGGTGCTGATTTCCCGGCGCAGTTCTTCTTCCCGCTCTTTGAACATAGCCGCGGCGTCGAGCACCGCGCGGGATACGGGTTGCAGCCAACGAGGCAACGAGGACGCGGCCTCTGCGGGCGATTCGTTGGTGGCGTTTTCGATGTAGAGGCGAAGGCGGACGATGGCCCGGTCACAGAGCACGCCTACGGGCACGAGCACGATTGCGCTGACAACGGCGCTGAGGGCGATGAGCATCCAGGTTCGGGCGACTTGGGATGACTGCGCGAAAAAAGGAATCGCGGCGAGCACTTTCCAGACAAAGGCCCCGCCGCCCGCGAGGGCGAGGGCCAACACCAAACTGGATATTTTTCCGACCCGCACGGTGTTCTCTCCTTCAGACGAGTGATGATTTCATTTACGGATTCAGCGAATCATTTTCGGGTACGGCGGTGACCTGTATGCGCGAGTTCAATTTGTCATACAGAGAACGGGCTTCCCGGTGATCGGGATTTCTCTCCAGGGCGTGGCCATAGGCGAGGAGAGCATCTTCATTCCGCCCCATTTCTTCTAAAGCCCATCCTAATTGGAGGTGGGGAAGGGGGGAATCGCCGGAGAGTTCGGCGGCCCGCTGGAAGGAGCGTACTGCCTGTTCATTATTCTGGTGGTGTTGTTCGTTGATTCCTCGGAGCAGGTGCCCCTCGAAACGGAGGGGGGCGAGCGCGAGCAGGCGGGTGGAACAGAGGGCGACGCGCTGGTAGTCCTCCAATTCCCAGGCGACGGCTCCCAATTCACTCCAGATATTGGGATCGGCGGGATCGCGGCGGGAGAGTTCGAGATATTGGCGACGGGACTCCTCGGTTCGCCCTACCATAAAGAGACATTGGGCTTTGATGTGGAGGATTTCATTCTGATCGTCGTCCTCGGTTTGCTTCATTCGACCAATGGAGTTCAGGCACTGCTGGTATTCACCGGCATCGTATTGGATGCGGACGAGTTCCCGGGTGAGTACTTGATCATCGGGGCGCAGGAGATGGGCCTGCTGATATTCATTCGCCGCCGTGGCGTGGTCGTTTTCGAGGAGTGCGATCTGTCCGAGGAGTTGATGAATGGCGGCATTGTGTTCGAAGAAATTGAGTCGGGGAGCGATGAGATTGCGGGCTGCTTCGAAGCGATGCAGGGTGATCAGGGATTCGGCGGTGGCGAGAAGATATTGAGCGTTGGTTTCATCCAGTTCGGAGGCCTTCTGGTATTGGGCGAAAGCCTCCTCATCATCTGACCATCGCTGATAGACAATGCCCGCATAGTAATGAGCGGCATGGGAATCGGGATCATATTCCTGAGCAGAAAGAAAGGCCTCGGCCGCAGGTTCGAGTTGGTGGGTTTCGAGAAGAATCCTCCCTTTGAGAAGATAAAAGGCGGACTCTTTGGGATACCGTTCGACGGCGAGGTTGATTTCCTGGAGGGCTTTTTCGAATTGGCCGGCCTCGAAAGACTTTGCGGCCTGGTCATAGCCCAATTGGGCATTGACAAGATCCATCCGATCCTTCGCCTCGGCCCGATGCACCATACCGACCTTGGTGGGGCCGCAGGCGGAAAGGAGGAGAAGGGTGAGGGTGGGAATGATGAGGGAAGATCGAGAGGGGAAGTGCATGGGATGCTCCATAAATCAGGGACACGCCGCCGTCCGTGGCTGCGTGTCCCTGGGTTTATCACGGTTTTGCCCTTGGGGGCATGACAATCCGAGTCGAAACTTTAAGGTCCGAGAACCCGTGGTTTGCGTGAAGGATCAGGGACGGAGTTTTTTGTTCAAAGTTCGTTCCATCATGCTTCGCTCGTGGGTGCTCTCTGATGCACCGGAGACTTCTCGACGGAAGCGGATCATTTCCGGCTGATTGGGATTCATGCGAAGGGAGTTATCGATGTAGTACATCGCCATTTTCGTATCGCCCTGGTTATAGGCGTCGGTGGCGTCCTGATTGTAGTTGAGGGTGACATACTCGCTGGAGAAGGGGAGCAGGCCATTTCGGGCACCGACCTGAACGGCAGCGGAATATTCGAGGGTATCTTCGCCCATGGCCCAGAGGGCTTCATCGTGAATGATAGTCGGGGTGATAAGGAAGATGATTTCACTTCGGGCCACGGTGTCGTCGGTGCCTCGGAAGGCGCCGCCGATGATGGGCAGATCGCCGAGCAGAGGAATATTGCGACGGGACACAGAGGTAGATTCTCGGAAGAGACCGCCGAGGACGGCGGTTTCGCCATCGTGGACGCGGATGTTGGTGGTCAACTCGTTGGTGATTTCATCGGGAATGGTGACGAGCGTCCCCGACGAATCGGTGACGGTTCGGAGGGAGGCCTCGGAGACGCTGGGGGCAAGTTCCATGCGAACCATGCCGTCGCTGGAGATGAAGGGACGGAAGACCAATTGGATACCGGTATCGAGGAATTCGACGGTCTGAGTGGTGGAGGTCTGGGTGGCGGTGGAAGAGAGATAACCGATTCTCGTGCCGACGAGAACTTCGGCCCGCTGCCGGTTGAGGGCGAGGAGTTTGGGTCGGGCGAGGACGCTGGTATCGGTGACTTCATCGAGGATACGGAGGAAGACTCCGATGTCGTCTTTGATAACGCCAACCTTCAGTCCACCGGCTCCGGCCACATTGCCGACGGTGGAAACGGCGGCGGTGGCCGTAGCGACGGGTTGAAATCCGGTGTCGGGATCGTCGCCGGCGAGGAGATTATTGACGGCCCCGAGGGGGGTGTGGAGGTCGTTGAACCCGATGCTGCCGAGGACGGTGAAGTCGATGCCGAAGGCATTGGTTTCATTGAGTTTGCTCTGCAGGATTGCGGATTCGAGGAGAATCTGCTGGGGTGGGGTGTCGAGATCTTCCAGAAGACTGGCGATTTGATCGAGATTTTCGGTGTAGTCGTTGACGACGAGTTTGGCCGCGAAGGCGTAATCGTCGGCTCCGCCGTTGTTGATATCCGGTTTGAATCCCTGTTCGACATCGCCTCGGAAGGAGGCCTTGCCGATGTCGCTGAGGAGGGGAAGGATAAATTCGTGGGCATCATTGGCGGAGAGGTAGTCGAGGTTGAAGATTCGACTGCCTCGTTTTCTGGTGGCGGCAATGATTTCCTGATACTCCGACTGGGAGTAGACATAGATGAAGTTGCCTTTTTCGAGGTATTGATAACCGTTCGCAGTGAGAATGGCTTCGAGGGCCTCGTAGAAGGTGACATCGTAGAGGTTGGCGGTGACGGAGCCGGAGACAGACTTGCTCGCGATGATGTTCTTCTTGCCCTGGATGGAGAGCATCTGCAGGACTTTGGCGAGATCGGCATCCTGGACGGTGAGATCCATGGCCCCGGTGGAAGATGTTTTAATGTCTGAATCGTTCTGAGCAAGTACGGGAGCGGTGAGGGTCGCGCACAGAATGCCCGCGAGAGCAATCCCACGCCACCACAAACGGACGGATTTCAAGGTTGTGAAACACATATCTTTAATTACTCCTGCCCAGACCGGTTGGTGAGGGGATCACCGACCCGGAGGGGTCATTCTGAGTTCAAATTTCCGATCCTCCCACTGGAGGATCACGGATCGTTCATTCAAATCTACGAGCTGAAACCGAATCTGCTCGTTTCCGACGACGGGGAGGAAATCTCCGGGAGCGTAGGTTTGTCCGCTGATGATGACGGTGGGTGGATTGCTCCACATCACGGCCTCCAAGGCGAACTGGGCCACCAGTTCCCGCAGACGCCCGACCAGGCGTCGTTCTATCATTTCCGAATCTTCGGCTGTTTTTACCGGTGACTTTCCTCCATCATGCGCCAATTTTTCCAATGAGGTAATTTGGGGGAAGTATGCGGGATTAACCGAGAAGGGATCACGGCGAGGGATATCGTCTAGTTGGACGGTCTGCATGACTCGTGAATTTTTATCGGACAGCATCTCTTCATCATTCAGAGATGCGGTCGCCAACTGGTCTGAATTTTCATCGGCGAGGGCGGTGCGGGGCATGTGGGAGACGATGATGAGGCGTGCCCAAAGCAGCAGGCCTACGCCGAGCATGGCGCAGAAGATGCCGAACTGACGGCGGTTGGCGGTGAGTTGAATCCAAAGACGGCGCAGATGGACAATCATCTTATTCTTCTCCAGCCCGATAGACCGCTTCGAGATCGATGGAAGCGGTTACGAGAGAATTTTCGGGGAAATCATTTTCTTTATCCTGAGTGTGCTCGAGGTGAACTGAGGCCACGCGGACCAGACGGGGCATGTTTTCCACGGCCTGAATGAGTGCGTAGATATCGTGAAACTCTGAACTGAGGTCGATGGTGAGGGCGGCGAAACGGAGATTTTCGCCATCCTCTGCCTTTTCTGTGCCTGCGATCCCACCGGTGATCCCTCCGGCGCTGCCCCCCCCACCGGCGGTGAAGGTTCGATCCCGCGCCCCTGATTTTTCGGTGTGATGGGTGAGGTGCATCATCAGACCGGCGGGATTGGGGGAATCGGGAATGTTTTTCAGATCGTGCCGTACCTGGTGGCGGAGATGTTCAACCCGACGAACGAGGCGTTCCAACTCGGTGGTGTGGAGGGACAGGCCTTCGATTTTTTTTTCGAGGGAGCCGATGTCGAACTGCAATTTGTGGCGCCGACTCAAGGGAGGCCAGATGAGCATCGATCCACTGATGAGGATTGCGATGACGAAGCAGAATCCGACGAGGATGGATTGACGATTAATGGACATCATCATCCCCC
>CAZLXE010000054.1:0-3407 GCA_964563005.1 uncultured Isosphaeraceae bacterium | reverse complement strand
TCCCCTGTTGTCGTTACGAAGTTATCTGTGTGAGAAGATTGTTCAATCTGGTATACGGCTTCGAAGTCGATGCGGAAACTCAGGCGGAACTCCCGGGCGAGGTGCTCGCGGATGGTGCGGGTGCGGCTGAAATCGAGGGTAACCTGTTTCAGGGGCGGGGTTTGGGTGAGGGTTTCGACGAGGGTGGCGATGTCCTGATCGCTCTGGGCGAAGCCGGAGATTTCACCAATCAGGACGCGCGCGGGGGTTTCTTCGGGGTCGATTCTGGTTCTCCGCCGCGATCCTCCGTTTTGTCGCTGTGCTCCGGCGGCGAAGTCGAGCGTTTCGAGGGTCATGGAATCGGGCATGGCGTTGGCGACTGTGCCGAGGATACTGCTGATTTCGAGGGGATAGGCGATGCTGCGATAGCGTTCGAGGGTGTTTTCTAATTCGAGTCGCTCGTGGCGTAACAAGACACTTTTCTGTTCGATTTCGAGCACCTGATTGGCCTTGATCTGGGTGGAGAAGAGTTTATTCTGGGCGTCGCCGAGGGCGATGCGGGCCTGGGTGGCGGCTCCCATTACGATGATCCCGGCGAGGATGGCAAGGGTGATGAGCCGACCGGTGCGGGCACCGGCGCGACTGCGGGCGAATATATCTTCGGGGAGGAGGTCGATCTGATGCTGTTTCATGCCGCGACTCCCTGGGAAATCGTTGATGGTGATCCATCGGATTTTCGGGTGCGGTTGGGTTCATCGGGGTGGGGAGTCGTTTTGCCGGGGTCGGAGGTTCTGCGGTGGCGATCGCTGAGGCCGCGAACGCTCAGACCGGCGGCGGCGGCCCAGCCGGAGATGGAACCGGCAGAGCGTGAGAGCAGGGATCCCAATTCGGGGCGCAGGAGGTCCAGAGTTTCCATTTCATCATCGGCACGGACGGGGACCTGACAGGCGCGCTGCATGATTTCGGCGAGGTAGGGTTCGCGGGCATCCGAACCGGTGAGGATCATGATTTCGGGAGGTTGGCCGCGAAAGGTTACGCCGTAGTAGCGCAGGCATACGGCGACTTCTTTGATGAGGGCATAGAGGAGGGGACGGACGGCTTCGTACACGACGCGATCGGTGTCGGATTCCCCTTCATCGAGGGTGGTTTGATCTTCGGGGTTCGGAGTGGGGCGTTTTTGAGAGAGGCGGGAGAGGCGCAGGTCGGCGGCGGCGGGGAGATCCAGTTCGAGATGATCGGCCACGGCCTGATCGAACTGTTCGCCACCGATTTCGAGGGTTTTGCAAAAGGCGATCTGGTTTCCTCTGAGGACCATAACGACGCCTCCCCGGCGGCCGATTTCGACGATGGCGCGCACACGGTCGCGGTCTGATTCTCTCCGCACGCGGCGGCTGAAGAATCGGGCGAGGGCGGTGAATTTGGTTTCGGCGGCGATGGGGCGAAGGCCGGCGTTGAGGATGGCATCGAGCCAGGGTTTGATCTCGGGACGGGACGCGGTGATGAGAATGACTTCTTCCTGCTTGTCCTGGGCAAGGAGGTTGGCTCCGGTGGCGATGTAATCGACGATGAGGTCTTCCGGTTTGACTCCAAAGCGGCTGGCGGCTTCCCAGAGGCAGGCCTGCTTCATTTCGGCGGGGGGCATTTTCGGGAGGCGGATGGATTGGAAGGAGACTTGATCCCGGGGGAGGGCGATAACGCAGCGGCGACCGGTGAAGCCGCCGCGTCCCACGGTCGCGCGAAGTTCGTTGGTGAAACCGATGAGTGTGTGTTCATCGTTCCCTTGATCGGGGACTTCCTGCACGGCGGCACCAACCACTTGAAAACCATTTCTGTGGCGACGGAGTTGGAGGAGACGCCACTGGTGTGCTCCCATGTCAATTCCGACGACGCCGATTGAGTTGGAAAGTATCCCTTGAAACACACATCGCTCCGAATCAGGGCGCTCCGTCAGGGAGTCACATTGGCCACAGTAAGTTTTCCGGTGAAGGGGGCGAGGTCGATCTGGTACACCGTTGATCCGGATGACACTTCGATGGTGCCACCGACGCCGGGAATGGAGCCGGTGCGAACGGTTCCGCCGAGGGCGTCGAAGGTGACGAACTGACTTCCGGAATCGATGTTGACGGTTTTTATGGCCACGCCAGCGAATCGGTCATCGGTGGTAAAATCGACGATGTAGGCCTGATCACCGCTGCCGAGGGGGTCGGTGATGTAGTCGGCGGTGGCGGGGTCAAAAGCGTTGTTGAAATCGGCATCGGTGACGCGGATGATGCAGTAGCCGCGACTATCGGGATAGAAATAGACACGGCGATATTCCTGGTGGGCGAGGGCATCGGACTGGGCGAAGCTGAGATCGGAGATGACCATGCGGACGGCGGCCTGGACTTCGAGTCCGCCGCGGTCGCCGATGTAGGGGATGAGCATGGCGGCGGAGATGCCGAGGATGGCGACGACGATGAGGATTTCGATGAGGGTGTAGGCGCGGGATTTCGATTTGTCAGGTTGTTGATGCATGAGTCGGTCTCTCTCGCCTCGCAGTACGCCTCTCGTCCTTGCTGCTCCGTGGTGGTTGACGCACGGATTTTTTCCGTGGGGTCTCCGAGCCGTAGGGGATTGATTTTGAGCACACATTCCAGTTCGCGGGGAAAAGTAGTGAAAATGCTCGATCGCCGAATCAGCGCAAGACTACATGAACAGACTTTGAGCAGGCATCTGATCCATCGACGGAATCGGCGGACCAGGTCAGGGATATGCCGAGGAGATCGCGGGAAGAGGGGGATTCAGCGGGTTGGAGGGAGTAGGTGAGGTCTGATAAGCCGGCGCCGATGATGGTGGATTCTGCGCGGGGATGGCGGCGGAGAAAACCGGGAAAGAGGGGGCTGTCGGGTTCGGGCGCGGCATCGGTTTCGGGGGGAAGATTCCATATTTTCTCGGCCCCGGTTTCATCGATGTTCACCAGGGCGCCGAGTGGGTCATCCTGGGGTTTTGTCGGGGACAGGCGAACCAGGGTGAGGGTCTGAACGGTTTTGCTGTGGGTGAGGAGGGCGATTTCTGAGAGATCCATTCTGCCGGGATTTTCGAGGTCTTCGAGCCAGAGGACGAGGTCGGTGAAGGGATTACTGGGACGATGGTGCACGGCAATGACGGCGCGGCTGCGGCCAATGAGACGGGCGAGGATGTCCATGAATTCCTGGTGGGCGGGAACGGTGGCGGGGATCGCCTCTGATACTCCTTCCGAACCGGGCTGGGCGAGGAGATAACGGGGAGTGACATAGAACGCTCCGGCGGCGACGACGCCACAGAGGGAGAGGATGATGATGAGGCCGGTGGTGGTTATGCCGCGGGGATTCCTCGGGGGTTGCCGTCGATGTCTCTTATTCATGCATTATTTATCGTCCGGTATGGAGGGGGGATTGAGTCGGGGTGAG
>CAZLXE010000053.1:12628-15057 GCA_964563005.1 uncultured Isosphaeraceae bacterium | reverse complement strand
CCAGTCATGGGCGCCCTTGCTGCAATTTCAATCACAAATTCTCATCCCGTCATCAGAACGCCTCAAAATCACCATCATCAAGCGGAATGACCTGCCGGGGATCCGATTCGCCGGTCATACTTCCATGGGTCGCCTCACAATTCCGGGAAACCGACGCCCTCGAAGACCGCATAGTGGCGGACGGCCGACCAGCACCCGATAGACCCAAGGCCTCACTCTCACCTTTGATCTTGAACCGGGTCACCAACTCACGAAGCACCCCCACCTGGGATGCGGTCTCCTCGGCCGCCGCCGCCAATTCCTCTGAATTCCCGGCGGTCTGCTGCGTTACTTTATCGAGTTCAGTCACACCCTTGTTAATTTGATCCACCCCGTCCGCCTGCTCCCGAGAAGCAGAGGCGATTTCGCCCAGCAGGGTGTTCACCTTATTCGTGCTGATCTCAATCTCACCCAGCACTCCCCCCACCCGGCTGGCAATCTCCACTCCCGCATCGGCTCGATTCGTCGATTCATCGATCATCGTCGAGGTCTCCTTGGCCGCCTCCGCACTGCGCTTCGCGAGATTGCGCACTTCCTCGGCCACCACGGCAAATCCCTTACCCGCTTCTCCCGCCCGGGCCGCTTCCACTGCCGCATTCAATGCAAGCAGGTTCGTTTGGAACGCAATCTCGTCGATGACTTTAATCACTTTCGCAATCTCATCGCTTGACTTCTTGATCGCATCCATCGCAGTCGACATCTCTCCCATTTCAGCGGTCCCCCGGTCTGCTGCCTTCTGTGATTCTGCGGAAAGTGATGCCGCCTGTCTGGCGTTCTCCGCATTCTGGCTCGTCATGGACGACATCTCTTCCAGCGAAGCGGAAATCTGCTCCAGACTTGCCGCCTGATTCGATGCCCCTTCCGAAAGATCCTGACTGCTCTGGGAAATCTGTTGCGATCCCTGATCGATCTGGCTCGAGCCGCTCGACACATCGGAAATCACCTTTGAAATGCTCTCAATCATGTTGCCGAACCCATCCGCCAACTGACCCATGGAGTCCTCGCCCGTAAACGGAGCAGATTCCGTGAGATCGCCCTCCCCCGCCCTAACGGCCACAACCAGCAGTTGATCCACCTTGTCCTGCAGTTCCTCGGCCGCGGCCCGTTCGCGCTGCTGTGCTTCCTGCTGTTCCCGCTCCAGCCGTTTCTGCTCAGAAGTAACCGTCCAGGTGGCCATAGCCCCCAGATAGTTATCCTCCTGATCCCAGATCCCCACCGCTTCCAGGGTTACATCTTCACCGCCGATGACAATATCCGCCTTATGGGGGAGATAATCGCGGGGATTCCCAATGAGACGACGCTGCAACGGAGGATCTTTATGGAACACATCAATGCAAACCCCGATCATGTCATCCGCCTTAACGGGCAGATTGTGTTCAATGGACTTCAGTGTGCTGTACGATTTATCATTCATATAAATCAGATTGAGATCTGGATCGCAGAACATCACATTCAATGGAAGTTGACGCATCATTTCCAGAACCTTCTGCGTTTCCTGATCCGCGTCCTGAACCGCCTGCATAAAAGTGTTGATGCCCCCGCTGATCCTCCCCAGTTCATCCTTGCGGGCCTCATCGAGTCGCAGTGATTTATCGCCCTCGCCCTCGGTCATCGTCTGAAGAGTGGAAACAATGGTACTCATGGGACGCATCAACCCCAGCGTGAGCCACACCATGGAAAATCCAAATATCACCAGGGCAATTCCTCCCGCGGCATATTGTGTCGTGGTCATCAGGGTAGTTTTTGTTTCGGACTCTTTCTGAAACATACCCACCGCGGCGTTCATATTTTTCAGCACTTTGATATTAAGCGTATTGGCTTTGGCAAACGCTGCCTCATAGGGCTGAGAGTCCTGGTCTGAAGTTACCACTGTATTCGCCGCCTCCGTAAGTTGATTCCAGAAGGAATTCACTTCCGTCAGTTTGGCCCGAATATCGGGATCGTTCGTGCCGGGTATCTCCACCGCATTGGTCATGCCGAGATCCATGAAAGTCTTCCCCCCATTGGTCAATGCCTTAAGGGTGACTTCGAACAACTCCTGCGTTTTTCGAAAACCCGGATTTCCCGTGTCTGTTCGCTCACCTTCCTGCTCATTCTGCTCTTCTGCAAACAGTTCCTTCGTAAACTTCTGGCTCAGCATACGCTGGCGACCGGCCAGATTAATAACCACCGCATCTGCCTTCTGAGCATTCACCACCCACAGCGTGGTCCCGATAACCCCCGCGATGGTGATCACCAATAACCCCATGATGAGCATGAGTCGGCCGCGAATTGAGTGGAGCATTGTCATGGCTACTTTCCTTACTTATGCAATAGCACTGATTAAATCTGAAAAAGAGAAACGATATGGTTCACTGAATAGCCCAACCGCATCCCACCTGTCAGCCCTT
>CAZLXE010000053.1:0-12528 GCA_964563005.1 uncultured Isosphaeraceae bacterium | reverse complement strand
CACTGAATAGCCCAACCGCATCCCACCTGTCAGCCCTTTTCCGGCAATTGGTTCGTGGGACGGCATTTAGTATCGACCCCCGGGATCACCCCCATAAGAATGAATCTAAATTTAAATAAATAAATACCGCAAAATAGTGATAAAGGCCGAACTGCCTATCTTTATTCACAATCCCTGCCTAGTCAATTGCTTAGATGAGTACGGGTTTCCCCCCAGCGTGTCGCCAGATCGTGTCCCACCCCCAGCAGATCCAGCATCTTTCCCGCCATGAAATCAATCAGATCCTCCACCCCATCCGGCCGCAGATAAAATCCCGGCGACAGGGGAGCCACCACTGCCCCCGCCTCTGTGACCCGTCGCATATTCTCAATGTCGATCAGAGAAATCGGGGATTCTCGATGAGCCAGAATCAATTTTCGCCGCTCCTTCAATGCCACCGCCGCCGCCCGTTGGGCCAGCGTATGCGTTACCCCGGAGGCAATCGCCCCCAGCGTATTGCTCGAACACGGCACAATCACCATGCCATCATGCAAAAATGATCCCGAAGCAATCGCCGCCCCCAGATCATTGTCTGAATAAATCGTAAGACCCCCGGAATGCCCAGTCCCACATTCACCCAGCAGAGACTCCTGATCCACCCGACGAATATCCAATTCATCGAATAACAACCGCTTCCCCAGCGGAGTTACCGTCAAATGAACTTCGATATCCCGCTCCACCAGCAGACGCACCACCCGCACGGCATATCCCGCCCCACTCGCTCCAGTAATTGCCACAATAACTCGCCGATGTTCCATCCCCTCATCATAGGTCATCGAGCCATCGGCAGGAATTCCCCGCATCAGTCCCGCGTGAGATCCACCCCATTTCCCCCTTGAATTGGTACACTTGGCGGTTGTCTCGACGCAAGGAATCTCTCTATGAAACGCTCACTGATCGTACTTCTCACCTTCTTTCCTCTCCTCATCGGAGGAATCACCGGGGGATGCGCCTCTGAATTGTCTTTTCCAGGCAACGGCCGGGTCAGCGAAGAAGCCCTCATCAGTTGGCCCGTACCCCAGATTATGGCTCGGGCGCTCGAATTTGCCCACGATCGCTACGCCATGAATCGGGACATGGTTATCAATCTCCCCACTGGCTCCCCCGTTTCTCTCTATGACGCCGTCCAAGATCGCCTCGCCAGTACCTTCCCCGACACCCGCCCCCTGACCGACAACGACCCCTACGGCTTC
This sequence comes from uncultured Isosphaeraceae bacterium, assembly GCA_964563005.1. Lineage (GTDB taxonomy): Bacteria > Planctomycetota > Phycisphaerae > Phycisphaerales > SM1A02 > CAZLXE01. The sequence continues at coordinate 11,296 of CAZLXE010000053.1, read as the reverse complement.
CACCTCACCACCATGCATGTTCGAGACCTCGATGCCACCGTCGATGTGATCTACCCCCGGCCCGAAAATGTCTATGAACTCGTAACCCTCACCCTCCGCCGGTCCTCCGCCCACGGCTACCAGGTGCAATCTTCGCGTCTCTGGCGCATTCAAGTGAATGTCCCGGAACCCACTTATGTCGTACCCCCACCCGTATTAGAACCACCCGATCTCAGCCCCCCCGATCTCTCCATCCCGGATTTGGATCCCGTTCCCCCCCTGTCTCTTCCCCCGGCTACGGAACCCGCCACAACCTTGCCCGATGTGCCGGAAAATATTGAGAATCCAAGTCAATCGTCAACGCAGCCGGATGATGCCTAAATTCGGTTCACATCCGCCGGCGTAACCCGCGAACCTCCACCCGAATAGCGTCGTACCAAGTCCTCCCGCCTCTTTCATCTCTGCGGGGACGCCCGAACCCACGAGGAATCCCATGCCCGCCCACGATGCGTTCGCTCGCTACCGCAACTGCAAGGTCTGCGTCACCGGAGGGGCGGGATTCATTGGCAGCCATCTCTGTGACGCCCTGAATCACCACGGGGCCGAAGTCACCGTGCTCGATGATCTTTCCGCCGGGCGAATGAAAAACCTTTCTTCCCTCAGCGATCGCATTCACTTTATTGAAGGGTCCATCCTTGACAATACCGACTGCACCACCGCTATAAATGGCTCCTCAATCATCTTCCATCTCGCCGCCATGAATTCCATTCCCCGCAGCGTGGAAGAGCCGGAACGATTCCATCAAGTCAACGCCATGGGCACCTTGACTCTGTTGGAAGCAGCCCGTAAAGCAGGCGTGAAGCGATTCGTGTACGCCGGGTCCAGCAGCGCCTATGGCGATCAGGATCAGGTCATCAAAACCGAAACCATGCCCCCCCGTCCCCTGTCCCCCTATGCCGCCGCCAAATGCGCGGGAGAACATCTCCTACGGGCCTACGCCTGTTGCCACGGCATCTCCGGCATCTCCCTCCGCTATTTCAATATCTTCGGTCCTCGGCAACGCGCCGATTCCCCCTATGCCGCCGTCATCCCCCGCTTCGTCGAAACCATTCTCAAAGGGAAGAAACCCCTCATCTATGGCGACGGCACCCAAACCCGCGACTTCACCCCTGTCGCCAACGCCGTTCACGCAAACCTCCTCGCGGGAATAAGCGACCAACCGCTCACCGGACAAGTCGTCAATATCGCCTGCGGCGGATCAGTCACCGTCAGCGATCTCCTCCGCCGCATCGCCGCCCTCCTCAAAGTCGATCCCGAGTACGACAGCGCCCCAATGCGTCCGGGTGAGGTAATGCACTCTCAAGCCAACATCAATGCCGCCCGACAAGTATTGGGATATGAACCGGTACAGGATTTCAACTCGGGTCTTGCGGAAACCGTCGCCTCTTTAACCCCTATTCGCTGATTACTTCTCCCACCGCCTGCATCGCCATCATGGTCTGATCGTCCGTCGGTCGCAGCCCCGATTCAAACGCCCGCACCGCCCCCATAATTGAACCCATCACGCACTCGGGATCTCCCGTACATTTTGTCAATGCCTCTTCGATACCCTCAACTCCGAACATTTCTCCCGTAGGATCTTTGGCCTCAGTAATTCCGTCGGTATATAAAATGATCGTCTGTTTCTCCTGCAGCGTCACTTCCGTATCCGAATACGATGCATCTTCAATAATCCCCAGAGGCACGCCCCCCTTCCCCTCCAACCGGTTCACGGTCCCTCCCGAACCCGCTTCCTTCAGCAACGGTGGATTGTGACCCGCCCGGGCATAGGTAAATCGACGCGAGACCGGTTCATAAATCGCCAGAAACGCCGTCACAAACGAACTCTCAATCCGCTTCGCGCAGAGATGCCGATTGAGATGCTCAAGCACCTCACCCGGCCCCTCAGGTGGGTGTGGAAACGCATGAAGAATCGCATGGAGCATCGCCATAATCACCGCCGCCGCCGGCCCATGACCCGATACATCCGCGACCACCATAATCCACGAACCCGTGGTTTCGATGACATCGGTCGCTGAGTCGGATGTCTTACCCGCTTCGGAATTGTCATGCTTCGCCGGGAGCGGAATAAAATCGTAATAGTCCCCCCCCGCCAGATCAAAGGTCTCATACCGCGCCGCCAGAGTCAGTCCGGGAATCTTCGGCATCACGCTTGGTAGAAGCGCCCGCTGAATCGCTGCAATCCGGTCCATATCCTCCCGAATCTGGTCGTGGGCTTTCGATAATTCATTCGCTATAAGAGTCGCCTTCACCCGCCCCCCCACCATGTTGAATCGCAGAATCGTCTGCTCCAGTTGCTCAATCGAAAACCCCTGGGGATCCCGATCGAGCATAATCCCCCAATTCAGCGCCTCACCCTGATCGAACAATGGAATCGCCATCAGCGACCCATACGGCGCCAGGACATCCCCCATGACCGGATCGTTCGGAATATTGAGATTCAAGATCAATTCGGGATAGGGCTGACTGATCAACTCCGCCAGAAAACCCCCTTGATGAACCGGCATCTGATCCGAATTCGACCATGGATCGGTGTCAAATCCTTCCTTCTCATTGTCCAGCACCATTCGTGTAATCTTATATTCCCCCAACCCCAGCCCGCGCGTCGAGAGTGAAACAAAACTGCGATGACCATACAACTCCTCCAGTCCCCACGCAAACGCCCGCAGCACCGAGGCGGGATCCGTCGCCCGGCTTAACGACTCCACCATTTCCATCAGCACCGGAATCCTCTCATCGTGCGATGTATCCACGCACGACATGCCGGGAATTACCTTCCGACTGCCAATACCCACTCCTCCATTCCCCATCACCATATCCAAAGATTCGGGTTCGCGATTCGTCATGAGTTCACTATCATCCATGTGGTATTGTAGCCCCTGTTTTCCGTCCGGTTCCCTACCGGGATTCTATCGGCACACTTTATATCGTTCTCTCCGGTTAACATGTGATCCATGCAAAAGATTCCCGATTCATTCCAAGTATGGCTGAATGAGGCCATCAAGCAGGCGGAAAAATCCTGGTCCGAGGGCGGCATCCCCATCGGATCAGTCCTTGTGGACAATTCCGGGGAAATCGTCGCCAGGGGTCATAATTGCCGCGTCCAGAAGAACGATCCCACCGCCCACGCCGAAGTCGAATGCATCCGCAGTGCCGGTCGTCGCCGGGACTGGTCCTCCTGCACCCTTGTCTCCACCCTCAGCCCCTGTTCCATGTGCTCAGGAACGGCCATCCTCTTCAAAATTCCCCGAGTCATCATCGGAGAAAATAAAACCTTCCAGGGATCAGAGCAGTGGATGAAAAAGAACAATATCGAAATCGTGGTAATTGACGACCCCCGCTGCCTCGAACTCATGACCCGATTGCAAAAAGAAAAGCCCGATCTCTGGGCCGAAGACATCGGCAACTGATCTTCACTTTACCAGTCGCGCCAGCCGCAACACCTCCGCCACCGACCACGCCTGCGCCATGCAACCCCCCGCCTCCTGCGGCGAATCCCCATCATACACCTCCGCCAACCGCCCCTCTCGCGCCAATACCTCCTGCAGAGGCCCCAACACCTCCCGCACCTCCGTCTTTGCCTCTTCAGAATAATCATTCACCCGCAACACCGCCTCCCCATACGGCCCGATCAACCACGGCCACACCGTCCCATTGTGATACGCCCCATCTCGCTCCACCATATCCCCCGCATACCGCCCCCGATATGCCGAATCTTCCGGATCAAGCGTTCGCAACCCATAAGGCGTCAGCAACCGATCCCGAACCACTTCCACCACCCCCCGCTGCTGATCCTTCATCAAGGGACTATGCGGCAGAGAAACCGCGAAAATCTGATTCGGTCGAATTCTCCCATCGGGCACATACCCACCATCCGCGTGTTGTCCTGAATTGGGAACAAGTACATCGAAGCAACACCCTTTCTCATCACACCAGAATTGCTCCCGAAATGACGCGGCACATCGCTCCGCCTGTTCTTGAAATTCAGTCGCCTCTTCTATGTTCTCCACCATTTCAGCCAGACAACACAATCCATGATACCACAGGGCATTAATCTCCACCGCTTTGCCGTGCCGCGGCGTAAACACCACCCCATTCCGCTGCGCATCCATCCAGGTCAACTGCGTCGTGGCGTCTCCCGCAAACACCAACCCATCCCCATCCACCCCGATCCCGAACCTCGTTCCCGCCCGATACGCCCGCACAATCCCCTGCCCCACCTCGACCAGCCCCCGAATATCATCCTCCGGGTTCGCCTGACCATACGCCCACACCGCATGAAGAAACCACAGTGACGCATCCACTGTGTTGTAGTGCGCATCCCCGCCATAATCGTCAAACCGATTCGGTATCAATCCCTCCTGAACCCTACTCCCGAACAATTCCAAAACCTCGCGGGCTTCCCGATGTCGCCCCTGAACCAAAAGCAATCCGGGGATCGAAATCATCGCATCGCGACCCCAATCCGCAAACCATGGCCACCCTGCCACAATCGTCGTCTTCCACGCATCCCCCACCCACCGCTTCGCCACGAACTGATCCGCCGCAGTATGACCGGGGGACAGGGAAATTGCCTGCTCACTGCACTCGGTGCCACGACCTGACGCTCGGGAAAGGTCGTGCCGGACGCACAAGGTCGCCCGTATCGAAACCCGATGTTCTGTCTCCGCTCCCAACTCCACCTTCCACGCCCCCGGAGAATACACATCCTCCCTCCACGCCTGCCCCCGCGCCCGCTCCTCCGCATAAGCAAAATTCTTCCACCACTGCGGCTCCTCCTGCCACCCACACCCCGCCGATCCCGTCATCAACAACTCCAAGTCATCTCGCCCCACCCGAACCTCCGAACCCTCATTCCCCTCAACCGCTTCTTTCCGATACACCACCTTCCCGTCTCCATCCAACTCATGAAAATCACGCAAAGGCGTCAATGGCCTCAACCACAAAACTCCCGGCTCCTGCATTCCTCGAATCTCATACGCAATCGTGACCCCATTCTCTCCGCCCTCCATATTGAGTGTTTTCTCAATCTCCACCCCCCCAATGTTCCACACCCACGAAACCTGCCCGGGATTTTCCCGCCGCATTTCCTGAAAATACCGCCACCCCTCCGGATGAAACTGAAAAGATTCTGCAGGTGGATCCCCCCTCAAAAACTGCTGTGTGGAGAGATCAATCCGCTCCCCTCCCATCTCCAGCCATTCGATCATCGAATGCAGTCCCACCACCCGTCCCACCGGCGGACGCATCGCCCCCACCAGCAACCCGTGATATCGCCTCGTGTTCACCCCCGGCTCCGTCCCCATCGCATACCCCCCCCGCCCATTCGTCAACAACCACTCCCGGTGCACCCGCGTCTCCAGTTCCTCCCCACACGCCTTGTTTGAAACGAGTTCCACCCCCCCAGAATATCAGAATATCCTTTGCATTCCCCGGTATCGTTCTGAGTGCCAAAAGTTATACCCGGTCAATCAGCATCAATCCCAACAACAACGGCAGATACACAATACTCCCAATGAACACCCACCGGGCATGCCGCCGCGTCCGCTTATGGGCCAGTCGCCAGCACAGAAAGCAGAACCAGAGCCCCAGCACCAGTGAGCCAGCCGCGTAAAATCCTCCCGAAATCTGCAACATCGAAACTAGCAGCCCCAACGGAAGCAGAATCAAAGCCGTCAGAAATGCAATCCGCCCCGTCAGCACCCCCTGCTCATCAATCACCGGCAGCATCCTGTATCCCCCCCGCACATAATCCGTCCGGTACAACCAACTCAACGCCATAAAATGGGGCAGTTGCCAGACAAAAAGAATCGCCACCAACAACCAACCTCCAGCCCCCCCCACTCCCCCTGCACCACCTAAATTCAAAACTCCACCCGCTCCCACCCAACCAATTGCCGGTGGAATCGCCCCGCACAACGCCCCCACCAGTGTATTCAGCGTTGTCCTCGGTTTAAGAGGCGTATACACCCCCACATAGAGCACCACCGTCACCAGAGCCAGAATCCCCGCGAAAAGATTCACCTTCAAAACCAGCATCGTCACCCCCAAATATCCCATCGCCAGCGAAACCAGAAACCCATGAATTGGCGACATCGTCCCCGAAGGAATCGGGCGATTTTTCGTGCGTTCCATCAGCGCATCTCGCCGTCGCTCCATCACTTCATTCAACCCATTCGCACATCCCGCCGCCAGAGCCGTCCCCAGAATCGTCCACCAGAAGAGCGACCAGTTGACCGGTGCTGAGGAATTCTGAGGCACCAGAAGAAAACCCGCCCCGGTAGTCACCAACACCAGCGAACTCAATTTTGCCTTGGTCAACTCCAGATACGAGCGCACAATCCCCGATCGAAGCACCTGAGTGGGCCTCGTGGCGGTGATTGTTTCTACAACGGGTGAATTGATCGTACTCATATCGTATCGCCAAACCTGTAGCGGAGAAGATTCACTCCTCATACCATGCCCCCTTCACGAGGGGAGTCACTCCCCCACCGTTATTCGCGTGAATCATAGTCGAATACGCCACCCTTCGGAATCACCCCCTTGAATCATTCCCCCACCTCATCCCACCGCGGCGCCCTCCTCACCCTCGCCCTCGCCCCCACCCTTGCCATATGGCTCTTTGCCTATGTCACTCTCTCCCCGATTTTCAACCTCCCCGCGGGCATTTCCGGGGGCTGGGCGACCATCATCCTCATCCTGACGGGCTTTTTTCTCGCGAAACAAACCGGATCAGGCCTGACCGGTGGCTTGAAACTCGGCCTACTCATCGGCGCCATCAACTTCATCCTCGTCGCCAGTCTGCACGGCAAAGACCGGGGCGAAGCCCTCACCTCCGGACTGCTCTGGATCGGCGGAGCCACCGTCTGCTCCATCATCTTCTGCACCCTCGGAGCGGCGTTGGGATCACTCGGGAAGACCCCTGAAAAAAAATCCATCATCTGGTCCGCCCCCCTTGCCCTCATCGTCGCCGCCGCCACCTTTCCCCTCCTCATCTCCGGCGGCATCGTCACCGGCCTCGAAGCAGGCATGGCCGTCCCCGACTGGCTCACTACCTTCGACTACCCCATGATGTTCTACCCCCTGACCAAAATGCAGGCGGACCCGGGCGTCTACGCCGAACATTTTCACCGCCTCTGGGGGCTGCTCGTCGGCCTCTCCGTCATCATCCTCGCCGTCCACCTCCACCGCGCCGAAACACGGAAATGGGTAAAAAGACTGAGCATCATCATCATCCTCGCCATCATCATCCAGGGCATCCTCGGCGGCACCCGCGTCACCGAAAACAGCATCATCCTCGCCGGGTTGCACGGCGTATTCGCCCAGATGGTCTTCGCCACCATCGTCCTCACCGCCGCCTTCGTCTCCAGAACCTGGCGCTCCGATGCCCCCCCCGTTCCCCATCCATCCGCCCCCAAAGACCACCGAATCACCACCACCCTCGTCATCCTCCTCCTGATCCAACTCATGCTCGGCGCCATGTATCGCCACACCATCAACCCGAAATTCCCCGTGGACATTCCCAAACCGGTAGAACATTCCATCCTCCTCCTCCATGTCCTCATGGCCCTCGTCGTTGCCGGATACGCCGCCCGAACCGCCTTCCGCATGGTCGCCCACAAAACTGATCATCCCCTTCTGAAAAAAATTGGCATGGGTCTCGCTCACACCATCCTCCTCCAGTTCCTCCTCGGCATCGGCGCCCTCGTCATGGTGCTCGTCCGAGGCGACCAACCCGAAATCCCCCTCCTCGAACTGATCCTCACCACCGCCCACCAGATCAACGGCGCCCTCATCCTCACCTTCGCCACCCTCCTCGCCGCCTGGACCCGCCGTCTCCTCTCTCCGGAATCACCCTGACGGTGCCACGACCTGAAGTGGAGCGGAAGGTCGTGCCGAATCACTAACAGCGTCATTTGGAGCAACCGCGAGTACGGACAGAAAATTAAGGGGTGAGGATCGGAGGATTCTGTGATTCCGAGGATTCAACCAATGTTACCGGCTTCAGCGCCTCCTCCAACGCCAAAACCGCAAACACCGTCGTCAGCACCGGCTCCCCCTCCATCCACCGATCCGCCTCGTTCTTCCACGATCCGTCCTTCTTCTGCCGCTTGATCAGCGCCTGGATCAATTCTTCCCGCCAGTTGTGCTCCGTGCCCTCGATATCCGTAATCGTGTGTTGTTGCCCCACATTCAGCGCCCGGGCCATCGAGTGGTAATAATAATACAACCCCTGCTGCCCCATCCCCGGATTCTCAGCAAAAGTCCAGTGCTTACGAATCCAGTCAAACGCCGCCCGCACCCGGATGTCATCCGGCGAAAGCCCCGCATACCACATGCTCTTGAATCCCGCATAGGTCATCGAGCCATAACTCCGCAGACTCACCCCCACCGCTGGATCATACTCCTCCGTCTTGATCTCTCCCCGCCGCCCCTCTCCCGCCACCTGGCTCGCCATCGACTCCCCCCCGTTTGCCGGTGTATAAATAAACCCCCCATCGTTCCCCGCCCACGCCGCCTTATTCGTCGCCTGTAAATTCTGCGTCCGCGACAAAAACGCCTGCGCCCGCTGAAACGCCGGCTCATCCGGGCTCATCCCCGCATCATACAGCGCCTCCAGCATGAACTGCGTATTCGATAAATCAGGCCGACCATGCTTCCCGTATCCCGCCCCCCCAAACCAGTCCTGCTTCGGATTCAATCCCTCCGACTGATCCCACTGATTCTCCTGCAGCCACGCCACCCCCTCGTTGACCGCATCCCGGAACTCAATATTTTCAAAACTCGCCAGCGCCGACACCGTGATCGCCGTCACATAATTCGTCAGTGCCCCCCCCTTGAAACTCCCCTCGGGATCCCGTCCCCGGAAGATATACCGCAGCGCCTTGCGCACATGATCCCGCTCGATCGCCTCCCCATCAAACTGAGCAAACGCCTTCGCCACCATCGCCGTCACCGCCACCGAAATCGGCGATGGCTCACCCGGCTGATCCGTCGGCGCCGCCTTCCCCATCACCATCCACCCCCCCAATATCGATTGCTCCCCCTCCAAAAACCTCAACCCCCGCTCAATCGCCTCCCGCCCTTGTTTCCATAACACCTCATCCACCGGAACCTCCGCCGCCTGCTCCGAAACCCGAAACACCGGCGGCTTCGGCAGAATCACCCGCGCGGGCAGCGGCGGCAAATCAATCTCCGTAATCCGCGACCCATCAACCCGCTCATCCAACCCCCGGCTGCCTGGTTCCACCGCACGATACAACTCAGGATTCGTGGGCCTGGTCTCCTTCTTCCCCTCCTCATCCTGACCCCACACGAAACCTCCCACGACCACCATCGCCATTCCGAATACCAACCCCTGCTTGCTCTTACCAAACATAAAAAGATTCCTTGCCATAGAGATCATGATCATATTGTATGAGCCAATTCAAAATCGGTTCACCCCCCATCCATCGACTATCATACCCCCGCAATGCCCGACGACACGGCACCATCTTTTCCCGGTTCTTCATCCCCTATCCAGGATCCCTACGCCCTCGAAGAATCCTCCTCAGTACCAAATCCCCGGCTTCCGGGGGTAGTAGAAGTCGGCGACACCATCGAAGATGTCGTTGATGCCCTCGCCGATGATCTCCTCGTCCACGCCGAAAACTGCGTCCGTGAATTCGGCGACTTCCACCTCGCCCTCTCCGGCGGCTCCACCCCCCAGCCCCTCTACCGCCGCCTCATGCTCGATCCCGTCTATCGCCGCTTCCCCTGGCGCCGCACCCACCTCTGGATCGTCGATGAACGCTGCGTCCCCCTCGACCACGAACACTGCAACTACCGCACCATCAGCGACCTGATCTGCGACCACGCCGACCTTCCCCCGGAGCAGGTCCACCCCATCTTCGCCCTCTCCCCCACCGCCGACACCGATTACGAAAGCACCCTCCAGGACACCCTCGCTTGGCGCGAAAAGGGCCAGGATCGCCTCGACTATGTCCTCCTCGGCATGGGAGCAGACGGCCACACCGCCTCCTTATTTCCGGGCACGGAGCCATTAAACGAAACCACCCGCTTCATCCGCCGCAATATCATCACCACCTACCCCCATCTCAACTATGTAGAGCCCGCGGTGGAAAGAGTCACCATGACCTTCCCCCTCATCAACGCCGCCCGCTTCATCGCCATCATGATCACCGGCCAAAGCAAAGCCCCCACCCTCGCCCGCATCGTCGCCGGCACTGAAACAGTTGAGAATCTCCCCATCCTCGGCATAAACCCCATCCAGGGCGAACTCAAATGGTACCTCGACACCCCCGCCTGCCCGCCTCCGGAATAACAATTGTAGGGTGGGTCGAGCGCAGCGATACCCACCAATGACCTCGGCCTGGAATCATGCCATGAAGAAGTACATACGGAACATTCTGATCTTCCTCCTCCTCGGATCGATCCTCAATGTCGCCGTGGCGTTGTATGGTTTCCTCGAAATTTCAGGAGGTCCATATTCAACTGGCTGGTGGTACATGGACGGGCCTAATTGGAATGCAGGGGATATTGCCCTTGAGTATTATGATGAGTCCTGGTTGCCGGTCGGGACGGAGATCAAGAAAAAGGTACAACAATACGCTGAACTGAAGTCAGCTCCAGATTTTCTCACCTCTCCTCAGCGATATGAAGTCAAACTCCTTGTATATCATGGATTATGTTGGCGGGCTTATGAATTTATGGGTTCCTACACGATAGGCGATCTAAGTATGCCATGGCATGTTGATGGCTTATGGCGTGGGGGATTAGTTGAATTTCTTGGGTGGCCACTTCCGGTTTATCATAGGATCCGCGATGTACAAGTTGATTATGATGAGGACAGATCTACATTATCCTTCTCGGGTCATTGTAATTGGGTTGGTATTGTCTCGAACACTCTTTTCTACGCTGTACTTCTCTGGCTTCCCTATCAGGGATTCGTTTCCTTGCGCCGCCGTCGCCGAATCCAACGCGGCCAATGCGGTCAGTGCGGCTACATGGTCGCCCCCAACCTCGGCGTCCCCGGAGCCAGCCCCAACTGCCCCGAATGCGGCACCCCCATCACCCGAAAAAGCATTCAACTGTCAGCGATCAGCCAAGATGATGCCAGACGCAATTCCTGACCGCTGAGTCCTGAATGCTGATCGCTTCTGCCCTCACCACCCAGAACCCGTAAAAACGAAAAACTTTCCCCCCCCATGATCAATCCAAAAACCGTAACCAACCGCCGCCCCCTCCAATTCTCCAC
>CAZLXE010000052.1:0-15086 GCA_964563005.1 uncultured Isosphaeraceae bacterium | reverse complement strand
GTGGCGGCGCAGAGGCGGGCGAGGGCGGATTCGGAGGGGGGAGAGCAGGATGGGATGGAGGTTTCCGGGTGATCGCTGGATTTTCGCTGGCGCGGGAATGACGAGGAGACACCCCCTCCCCTGCCCTCCCCCAGAGGGGGAGGGAGTCTATTTACCCTCACCCCGGCCCTCTCCGTGGAAGGGGGAGGGGGTGTAATATCTCGCTTCAGGGTTTCGAGGATGGAGCAGCGGAGGTCGCCTTTGCGAATGATTCGCGACCGGTAGGAGGGATTGTGTTTGAGGAGCCACGAGACGGGGCGGAGGGCGTCGGGTTTGAGTTTTGTTTCCGGAGCCCAGACGCCCCACTTTCGGGAGAGGGCGGAGGCGTTTTGTCGGGCGATGCGGGCCAGGGATTTGTTGTTCTGTTGAACGATGAACAGGGGATACGGTTCATTGACGGGGCTACACGCTTCGACTGCGATGCGGAGTTCTCGTGATGAGCCGTGTTGGATGGCGGATTCGAGAAGGAGGGCGAGGACGGGTTGGGATTCGGGTTCGAGTTCGGTGAGGATGAGTCGTTTGAGGCGGTGGCGGGCGATGAAGTTGCCGTAGTTGGTGAGCCAGGTGATGACGAGGGGGAAAAGGCGGGCGTGGTGGGGGAGCCCACGAGCGGTGGCGAGGAGGAGGCGTTCGAGGTCGAGGTCTTTGTTTGAGGGGGGGGTGTTGATTAGGAGGCCGAGTTGGGACCAGTTTGCATGGAGCGTACTTGCGGGGGTATCGGAAATTCCGGAGGTAGGGTGGATCATGAGGCACCTCGGAATGATTCGAGGATGGCGTGCTCATCCTGCCACGAGCGGTCATCGAGAGATTCAGATTCCAGGCGATTGAGGTTTTCGGCGGCGAAGTCCAGTTCATCATTTTTGGGTTGTATTTCTTCGAGGTCTTCCAGATCCTGGGGACGATGGGGGGCGCTGATGATTTTGGAGGCGATGAGATCCCGGCGGGAAAGGTGGAGGACGGTCAGCGATCCGAAGCGATGGACAAGAGAGCAACGGTCCTTCCAGCCGAGGGGCATGCACCAGGCGTAGTGGGTGCATTCGCGGTTGAGCCAGGTTTCGGGGAGATTCAACGAATGGGCGACTTCTCGGGCTGCGATTTCGATTTGCTCCCAGGCATGGGTTGGGGTGACGGCCATGACATCGCAGTCGGCGGTGGTTCGAGAGGGATTGAGGAGGCCGGCGAGCATGCCGGCGCTGCCACCGACGAGGAGGATGGTGAATGATTCAGAGGGAAACTGTTGTCTGAGGGACTCTCCGGTGTCTTGGAGGGCTTGCCAAAGGAGTTGGTTATCAAGGTTCTTCATCGGATACTTAGAGTATACAGATAAATACCTAATAAATCAAGGGTGAAGGGGAGTTTTCAAGGTCCTATAATTTCTTGAAATCGGGTGTGAAACAAGCGGGATTGCCGGGCGGAAATTCATGACCCCGAACACCTGTTACCCATGAACCCGGTCGAAACACAGTGCCCTCCCTACATCAGGCCTACTTGTAGTTGGGGGTCTGTTTGGCGCTGAGGAGGTGGGGATTTTCGTTTATTGGCTTGGTTGCGGGGTGGGGATGTGCTGCTGGCGCGATAAGGCGGGGTCGGCGAGGGGGGATTCAATTGAGCGGAGGGGAACTCAGTTGGGTGTGGATTAACCTCTTTTTGCTGAGTTATGGGGAATTGTCAGGGTATAGTGGACACACTATTCGGCGGGGGCTGTCCTTTGTCTGTTCTTCACCTTGATTTGCCTGTATGACTTCGCCTCCGCTCCATATCGTGCTTTTGAGTCCGCAGATTCCTCAGAACACGGGGAATATCGGACGCACTGCGGCTGCTACGGGGTGTCGGTTGCATGTGATTCATCCGATTGCTTTTGATATGTCGGAAAAGGCGCGGCGGCGGGCGGGCTTGGACTATTGGTCATTGGTGGACTGCCGGGAGCATGAGGATTGGGAGTCGTTTTTGAGGACGGAATCACCGGAGCGGATGTGGCTTTATACGACCCGGAGTGATCGGCCCCATTGGGAGGCGGAGTTTCAGCCGGGCGATTATCTGCTTTTCGGAGGTGAAAACGCGGGAGTGCCGGATTGGTTGCACGAATGGATGGAAGGTCGATATGGTCCGGATCATCGCCTGACCCTTCCCATGGTGGAGGATCCGAGGGCGAGGAGTTTGAATCTGGCGACGGCGGTGTGTGCGGCGGTTTATGAAGGATTGCGGCAGTTGGCGGGCGATTGAGGGGATTTTTAGCATTCTATTTTGACAGTTTGTCAAAAAACGGGCAGGAAACGCCAAAAATACAGAGTTCTTGTTCAAGAATTTCGTTCCGGCGCACCGACATACAGGCCAGACACTGCGGTTGGATCCGCAGAATGCATATTTATGATCCCGCGCGGTGACATGAAGTCGAGCGCGGGGCAAAGGCCACACAGGAGTCACATGATGTCTCAGATGAAGCGCTCGGCCGTATTTACGGCAATGACCGCCATCGCCCTGACCGGGGGCGCAATGGCAGATACAAATCCCCCGGAGAATAATCTCCAATCGCGACTGACCGAACTTGAGCAGCGCGATGTTCAGAACTCGGAAATGATCAATGCCCTGCGGGCGGAGGTTCATGCTCTTCGGAACGGTCAGGATGATTCGTGGCTGACGGAGCAGCGAAGCGAGGAGATTCGATCTCTGGTCCATGATGTGCTCGCCGACGCGGACACCCGGGCGAGCATGCTCGGCTCGAACATGGGCGCGGGCTGGGACAATGGGTTTTATCTGGGGAGTGACGATGGCAACTTCATGATGCGGATCATGGGGGGCATTCAGGTGCGGGCCATCTGGAACAGTCAGGATACGCCTCCTGTGGGTGATCCGGACGAAAGTCGATTCGGTTTTGAGAATCGGCGGACTACGCTTAAATTCAAGGGTCATGTGGTGGATCCCTCGTGGGGTTATTTCATCCATGCCATCTTCAACAACAGCGGAACCTTCGTGCCGCTGGATATCGTGCTTTCCAAGGATCTGGGGGACGGCTGGTCGGTGAAGGGGGGTAAGTTCAAGTTGCCGTTCCTGCGTGAGCAATTGATGGCCTATACGCGGCTGCTGCCGGTGGATCGAACGCTCGTCAGTTCGACCTGGGGAGTGGGGCGTTCGGAAGGGGTGGCGGTGCAGTACAAGACGGACAACATGAAGTTTAACGCGGCGTACAGCGATGGCATGGGATCGATCGGAGGCACCTCCGCATCTGCGAACACTTTCGATACTGAATATGCTTTGACTGCCCGAGTGGAATGGCTGGCTCAGGGTAACTGGGGGCAGTTCAATGATTTCTCCAGCGCTGCCGATGATGAAATGGGATGGCTGATCGGGGCGGCGTTTCACACGGAGAAGGGTGAGTTTGGTACCGTTGCCAGCACAGAAACAGAGATTACGCGCTGGACGGTCGATGTGTCGGGGGAATTCGGTGGGTATAACTTCTTCGCCGCGGTTGTCGGCAACTCCACCGATACACAGTCGGGGGTTGGTGATGTGGATCAGGTTGGTATTGTCGTCCAGGGCGGTATGTTCCTGAACGATGACTGGGAACTCTTCGCTCGATATGAATGGGGCGATGAAGACAGCACGAATCCCGCCATTGACGAACTCAGCGTGCTTACCGTGGGTGCGGTTCGCTACTTCTCAGGTCATCAGGTGCAGTGGACTACCGATGTTGGTATCGGCCTCAATGAAGTGACCTCGACTTTTGCCTCTGCCGGAGCCGGTTATCGTACCGATGCTGCCGGGCAGGACGGGCAACTGGTTCTGCGCAGTCAATTCCAATTGACTTTCTGATTCAACTCTCCTTGACGAGTCGGGAAATCCGACTCAAACATCCACCCTCATGGACCGGTTCCGTTGAACCGGTCCATGTTTTTTTATTCGGTTTGGGAACTGGTCTCGCGGCTTTCCGGGGAGACGGTTTCTATGGTTACTCCATCCTCGGGCAGGACCAGACCGGTTAACTGATCGACCAGCCATTCGACGGAGGCGTTGACCATGAGTTCCATGCTGATGGGGTCGCTGAACGAACGATTGGACTCGGGGACGCAGAGGAGTTTGTGGGTTCCTGCGAGTTCGTGGTCGAGAATGTTCACCGATTCTTCGAGGGCGGTGTCTCCCTGAGCGTGGATGAGCAGGGTGGGGGCCTGAACGCGTTGGGCTGCTTCCGCTTCGTTGCCGCATACAGGGCCTCGAATGACCATGGCTGCGACTTCCGGGACCTGGGCGGCATAGTAAAGGGCGATCATTCCCCCTTCGCCGGACCCCACCAGGCCAACACTCGTTGCGTCAACTTCCTGGAGGCCGCGGATACTGGCAAATACTTCGTGGAGATCGTGAATGGCCTGGGCTTCGGTGGCCTGTTCCAGGGTGCCTTCGCTGGTGCCGTGTCCGGTCATGTTCATGCGTACGCCGATGATGTCGCGTTTGGCAAGGCGGCGGCTGATGGCGAGATTCCTCGGGCTTTGCGAACTGCTCTGGAACCCGTGGGCAAAGATCACGGCGGGATAGGGTCCACCCCCGCGTTTCATTCCTGCTGGAAGGTCGAGTTCGCAGGACAGGGGCTGATTCAAGGTGCTGTTGACCGTCATGAGGATGGTGCTTACGCCCGGTTGCTCTTCGGCCCGGGTGGACGACCAACGCTCCACGATGGTGATGAGCATTTCGTCGGTAACGGCGGAGTATTCCTGATAGAAGTGATCGACGCCGCGATATTTACTGGGACGATGGGGGATTACCACGACATCGGCGGATTCGTGCAATTGCCAGGTGGCGTCGGTGCTTCCTGCGGGGGCGGCTACGATGATTTTGCGTACGCCGCGATCCCGCAGCGAGGCGATCACTCCCAACATGCGCGCCCCTGAATCAATTCCTTCATCGACCACGATGACGGTGCGATCCCGCACCGGGAATTCCGGGAGGAGGTTACGAATTTTTCCCTGTTTGGCCTGGAGGGTGCGGAAGGCGATGCGGGCGGGGGCGACCATCTGCTGGGTGGTGAGGTGGTGCCACCGGGCCGTGGTTTCGATCATGGAGATGCGGCCGTGTTCATCCACCGCTCCCACGATATGATTTTCTGTATTCGGGGCGGAGAGTTTTTCGATGAGGACAATGTCGAGGGGCGCTCCCAGTTCTGCGGCGATGATTTCCGCCACCGGTGCTCCTCCATTGGCCATGCCCAGAACGACGGGGTTATCCCGTTTGAGATACGCCAGATTGCGGGCCAATTCCTGGGCCGCCTCGGTACGGTTTCGGAACAATCGCATAGCACGACCTCCAGTCAGAACCGGGATGAAACCGGCCGCGATCGTACTCCGGCCGGACATTGAACCCTCTTCTCTCTATTGTGGCACAAAAATCGGCTGAGTCCAGTTTAAGTACCGCTTGAAGCGGAAGAAGTTGTTTGTTTTCTTCGCCGGGGAGGTTTTGCGGGTGAGCGGGGAGGTAGGAGGGGCTTCAGATAGCGTCCGGTATGGCTGGATCGGCATTTGAGAATGGATTCGGGTGTTCCCGTTGCCACCACGGTTCCTCCCCGGTCGCCTCCCTCCGGGCCGAGATCGATCACCCAGTCGGCACATTTAATGACATCCAGATTGTGCTCGATGACGATGAGGGTGTGTCCGCGATCGGCCAGTCGATTCATGACGGTCAATAGTTTTTCCACATCGGCGAAATGGAGGCCGGTGGTGGGTTCATCGAGCATGTAGAGGGTGTGTCCGGTGGAGCCGTTCCCCAGTTCGCTGGCCAGTTTGATCCGCTGGGCTTCGCCGCCGGAGAGGGTGGTGGAGGGTTGGCCGAGGTGGAGGTAATCCAGCCCTACGGCGTGCAGACATTCCAGCATTCGGAGCACGCGGGGGTGAGCGGAGAAGAAACCCATCGCCTCTTCCACGGTCATGTCCAGCACCTCCGAGATGGTGCGATGGCGGAAGGTGATTTCCAGGGTTTCCCGGTTGTAGCGTTTGCCCCGGCAGGCCTCGCATTCCACGAACACATCGGGCAGGAAGTGCATTTCGATTTTTTTCACGCCCTGGCCCTGGCACGATTCGCAGCGCCCCCCCTTCACATTGAAACTGAATCGCCCGGGGAGGTAGCCCCGGATTTTCGCTTCTTTCGATTGGGCGAAGAGTTTGCGGATGTCGTCAAAGATGCCGGTGTAGGTGGCGGGGTTGGAACGGGGGGTGCGGCCGATGGGCGATTGATCGACCTGAATCACGCGGTCGATTTTACTCAGCCCGTTGATGCGAGTGTGCCGGCCCGGCGTGACTTTCGATTTTATGACCGCCCGTTTGGTGGCCTTGAGGAGAATGTCGTTTACCAGGGTGGATTTGCCCGAGCCCGAAACGCCGGTGACGCACACCAGTCCGCCGAGGGGGAAGGCGACATCGATGGACTTCAGGTTGTTTTCCCGCGCTCCTTTCACCACCAGGGCGTTCTTCAGATTGACCGGTCTCCTCTTTTGGGGAACTTCGACGCTTCGGTCGCCGGACAGGAATTGCCCGGTGAGCGATTCGGGGGTGTTCATGATGTCGTCGATGGTTCCCTGAGCGACCAGGGTTCCGCCGTGCAGCCCGGGGCCGGGGCCGATGTCCACCAGGTGATCGGCGGCGCGGATCATGCCTTCATCGTGTTCGACGACGAGGACGGTGTTGCCGATGTCCGCGAGGTGGCGGAGGGTGGAGATGAGGCGATCGTTGTCGCGTTGGTGGAGACCGATGGTGGGTTCATCGAGGACATAGCAGACGCCGACCAGCCCTGAACCGACCTGGGTGGCGAGGCGTATTCTCTGGGCTTCGCCGCCGGAGAGGGTGGAGGCGGTGCGGTTCAGGGAGAGGTAGTCGAGTCCAACGGAGGCGAGAAAGCCGAGGCGGGCGGTGATTTCGCGGAGGATCGGCTCGGCAATCGTTTGTTGTTCCGCGTTGAGTTTGATGGTTTCGAAGAAGCCCTCCGCCTGGGTGATGGTCATGGCGGTGATGTTGGCGATGTTCGCCTCCAGGCGGCCGCTTTTCAGGAACACATGCAATGACTCTGTGCGCAGCCGGCTGCCCGCGCAATGCGGACAGACCGAGTTGGACATGAATGCCCGCAATCGCTCGCGCACGGCATCGCTTTCCGTATCGCGATAGCGGCGATGCAGGTTGGGCATCACGCCCTCGAAGGAAAAGTCTTTTTTCGATTTCTTTTCTCCATTGGTTCCCTGCAGGAACTGGCGCTGCACTTTGGTCGGGAACTCCCCCCAGGGCGTGTCTGGCTCTATCCCCATCGCGGTGCAGAACTTGCGGGCCAGCCGTTTGTATTGCCGGCCCATCCTGGGGCTGCTCCATTTCCAGGGGACCACGGCTCCATCGGTGATCGCCCGTTCGGGATCGGGAATCACCAGGGCTTCATCAAACTCGTTCACGGTCCCCAGCCCATCGCACTCCGGGCAGGCCCCGAAGGGGGAGTTGAAGGAGAAGATGCGGGGTTCGAGTTCTTCCAGCGAACACTCGGGATGATCGGGACAGGCCCAATGCTCGCTGAATCGAGTTTCTTTATATCCCTTCCCCTCTTCCACCAACACCATCGCTGCTCCCTCGCCCAGTTTGAGGGCGGTTTCGAGGGAATCGGACAGTCGCTGGGCGATTTCCGGTTTGATCACCAGCCGATCCACCACCGCCTCTATGGAGTGTTTTTCGTAACGCTCCAGCCCCAGCGGATTATCCACCCCTTCCTTGAGGGCATCGCGGATGTCGATGATATCGCCGTTGACTCTGGCCCGGACGAAGCCGTGCTTCTGCAATCCTTCGATGACTTCGCGGTGATGGCCTTTTTTTCCCCGGACGACGGGAGCGCAGATCATGATCTTCACTCCTTCTTCCAGGGAGAGCAGATTTTCTACGATCTGGGTGGGATTTGAGGCGGCAATGGGCTTGCCGCATACTGATTTGCCTTTGCCCTTGGGATTCAGGGGTTTCCAGCAGCGGGGTTCTCCGCAGCGGGCGTAGAGAAGGCGGAGGTAGTCGTAGATTTCGGTGATGGTGGCGACGGTGGAGCGGGGATTGTGGCCGCCCGAGCGTTGTTGAATGGCGATGGTGGGGGGGAGGCCCTCGATGGATTCGACATCGGGCTTCTGCAATTGATTGAGAAACTGCCGGGCGTACGCCGAGAGCGACTCCATATACTTTCGCTGCCCCTCGGCGAAGATGGTGTCGAACGCCAGCGATGATTTCCCCGACCCCGACACGCCGGTCATCACCACCAGTTCATCGCGGGGAATGTTGACATCGACGGCGCGGAGGTTGTGCTCCCGGGCCTGATGGACTTGGATGGTTGGTGATTCTCCCATACGCTGAGTGCATCATAGCCGCCCCCGGAATGGAGATGAGCCATGAGCCATGTGGGAGAGGCACAAAGTTATAAAATTCTCGACCCCAGGAATTGGCTTCCGGGGGTTTAGTTTTGTTCGAAGGTTGCGGCGTCTTGTTTGGGTTTGGTGTTCTGGCGGTTCTGGGCGGCGGCGGCTTGTTCGCGGTAGGCGGCCATGTCCGGGGGTTCGGGGAGGATCTGGTCGATGGTGTATTTGCCGCCGAAGGGGCCGGTTTTCAGTTCCTGTTCGACCTGCCGGTGAATGTAATCGTAGGATCGATGCTGGAGTTGGGGCAGGTATTTGTCGACTTCGCGCCAGAGGGTCATCCGTTCTTCGAGGGGGATCGAGCGGTCGATCATGAGTTGGCTGAACACGGCGAGGGCGACATTGTCGAGTTCGCCGAGGAGATCGCCGATGCGGAGTTCGCCGTAGCGGTCGGGGTCTTTGAACCAGTCGTTGGTGCGGAAGAAGGTGCGGACCTCATCGGCGAAGGCGATGGCGTCTTCCATTAATTCCGGATCACCCTGGGCGAGACCCATGCGGAAGCCGTAGTGGAGGGAGGCGGCGACATCGCTGATGGCGAGCGGGGGCTGGGCTTCGTATTGGCCTTCCACCTGATTCCGGACGAAGACTTCGAGGTCGTAGGCGTAATCGGGTTTGGGCATCATCTTATTGCCCATGCCGAACTTTTCATCGAGCAGGTCGAGGATTTTCTGGGCCCGTTCGCGTTCGCCCCGGCGGAACCAGTCGCGCACGGCGGAACTGAGGAAATTTTCCAGGAAGCCGATGAAGCGGTCGCTGCCGGTGCCCCGGGTTTTGTAATGTTTGTTATAGAAATATTCGAACTGGGGAACCACGGCATCGACCCAGCGGGGATCGGGCATGCGCGAGGGGGGGGCGTTGGAAAAGGGGTCGTAGTAGATGCGTCCGCCCCGGGCCATTCCCTGCATCGCCTGGAGTTGAATGCTGTCGTTGTTGAGCACTTTATAGATTTCTTTTTCCCGGAACACCCGCAGTTGGGCCGTTTGCTCGCCCTTGCGTGACCAATAGAGGGCGTGGGCCTGGCCGTGCCGCCAGTCGATCGGCCCGAGATCGCGGGTGTATTCATACATGAGCCCGGGATCCATGTTGTATTCATCGATGAGCACCCGCTTGCGAACATGGGCGAGCAGTTGGGACCAGGCGGAGGCGAATTCCGGGTCGCTGGCCAGTTCATCCAGCACGACGAAGTAGGGAGAGCTCTTCCGCACCTGATCTGCCATCCCCAGGGCCTGAGCGGCGGCGGAATGGAGGGTGATTTCCTCCCACATGGTGTATTGGGTGAGAAACTCCGCATTCAGGGCGAAGGAAAACCGCTGTTGATTGGGAGGGTAGGCATGTTTGAGCCGGTCGATGATGATGGCGACCTTGGGTTCAATTTTTTTCAGGGCTTCAAGTTTTTTCGGAGCATCGGCGATTCGTTTGATCCAGGCGGTGCGTTCATCGCGATCATCGGGGGGTTCGCCGAGCAGCATGTGCCACTCGCGGCAGAATTCGGTTTTGTAATAGTGATGGGCATCATCGGCGTTGCCCTCGATTTTGTGAGCGAACCAGAACGCCAATTCCTTATGCAGGACGAGGTCGTTGGGGTTGTAACGCAGTCCTTCGTTGCGGACGAGGCGGATGCCTTTTTTCACCCATTCCCACCGCTCCGCCTTGCCATCGCAGGCCACGGAAATGTTGTAGGCCATGTTGTGCCCGTTGAACGCCCACACGGAGGCGAAGCGGGGCTGGAGTTTGGTGATGAGTTCCGAGTCGGCCATGACCTCGTAATACAGCCCCTTCTCCTTCATGATGTTGACTTTGATCCACAGGTAATCGACGATCACTCCCCGCAACGCTCCGATCGCCGTTCCCAGAGCCACGAACGGGGGCGCTCCTTCCACGCTGATATCGGTATAGCGCAGTGAATGTTGCTCCGAATTTTCGAGAATGTGCGGCAACAGGGCTCCGGAACCGATCATCCCCAGCACCATGATTCCGGCGGCTGCGAGTTGGACCAGGCGTTCACGACGCATGAGGGCGCTCCATATTCTGAGGGGGGTGCTTCATGACCCCTGCCCGCTGTAGATGGCCAGTTGGCGATTCCGGATGACAAAGTAGCCAGCGGCCAGAGCCAGTCCCGACCAGAACAGGGTCAATTTAATAAACCCGGTTCCCACTTGCCACCAGCCGATGAACCGGCCTTCCACCAATGCCTGAGTGGGCCGCAGATCGCCGAATCCCCGCAGCACATAGACCAATCCCTGAGCCACTCCGCGAATGATTGATTGAAAGACCCATTGAATCACGAGGGCGATGTTTCCCCAGTCCATATCCGCTCCCGAGGGTGGATAGTAGGTTGTGAGGGATGCGGCGAGGAAGGGGCCGATGGTTCCCGAAGCGAAAACAGTGAACGCAAACAGACAGGCCACGGGAAAACTGAGGAAGGTGGCGCAGCCGATTCCCAGGGCGGCAAGAAACGCCAGTTTCATCCACATCACCAAGACCGCCCGAAAAAAGTTGCCTTCAAAACTCGCCACTTTATAGAGGATCTGGAAATCGTTGAGGTCCCAGTTCAAGGCCCCCAGACCCGATTCACCGGGTGGGGGCTTATGGAGATTGACCACCGTGATTTTGAGGGTGCCATCTTCCTGAATCAAGCTTGGAGGGATGGGCCTGGAATAGGTGAGGGTGGGAACATATTTTAATTCGATCGTGGTTTCCGGATCATCGTTGAACACAAAGGCCACGGGAAACTCCCGGTGTTCATCATCCGCCAGAATATGAAATACATAGCGAAAAGTCAGGGCCGCTCCCATTGATTTTGCGGTTTGCAGGCCTTTGAACACATACGACTTCGGTCGGACTCGACCCTGGGGATCGAACGGCAGCACATGGCGCTGGCGGGCGGTGTGGAGGTTTGACAGTTCCCGAGCGAGTCGCTGGCGCACCTTTCGTCGTCCCACCCCACTTTCCAACAGGGTGCGTTCGCTCTCGATCTTCTGATCCACCTGGCCGCGCACCTGCTCCGAGGTCAGGGCTTCATATTCAGGAATACTCGGGATGCGGGCGGAAAGTATTTCATCAGTTACGGCGAGGCGATCCCGGGCATCCGTCGCCGCGGAGGTTTCGCTCAGATATTGGATGAAAGTGAAGATGGACACCCCGGCGACGATGAGGATGATGAGGTTCATGGTCATCACCCCCAGCCATTTTCCCAGCAGATAGTTCAATCGTCCCACCGGCTTGGTCATCACCTGCCAGATCTGTCGATCCCGGATTTCGAATGATACGGTGGCGGTGGAAAGAAACAGCGTCATGCAGGCGGCCATGAAAAAGGTCAGCCCCATGCTGCGACTGATGAAGGTCTGCATCCGATAGCGCAGGGGATCTTCTCCATCCAACCAGAAGGGGAGCATCGGCAGGGTTACCACCAGAATCGTCATGAACACCAAACCCAGTTTTGTTCGTGACGCCTCCTTTACCACGGTATGAGCCACGGCGAGGATTCGATGGGCGGGACTGAACGCCAGCAACGCTCCCCGCACCAGCACGACATAGGTAAACGCGAGCAGACCCATGCCGCCCACTGTCAGCACCGTCTGCATGCTCCCGGCCCACCAGCCCACCCCCACCGGAATCGCCATCCCGGCCAGCGTGATCAGAAATGGCCAGGAGAGTTCAATCCAGATGATAAGCAGAAACCACAGGGAGAAGGCCACCGCCAGCACTCTTGCGGTGTCTGATTGTTGCACCAGCCATCCCGGCGCCCAGCCCGGCCATTCATGAACCAACATTCGATTGACCAATGCCCGAAGATCCGAATCGCTCTTCACGCGTTTGGCGGCGGTGATGAATTCCGGGCCGCCATAGGTTCCGGAATTCAGTTTTACTTCCCCGGTCTGAAGAAGGTGGGTTACATTCTCATCGTTCTGCCCCGCCAGTGCGTTATACAATTCCTCCCGATGCTCATTGATGCTGTGGTGGCGGGATACGATGGCTCCGAAATACCCGGCGCAGAATCCCACGGCTAACACCGACGCGATGATCTTGAACCACAACCCGCGTTGCCACTGATCGAGTTTTCGGTGGAGTCGCTTCAGCATGATCGCTTTTCCAGAGAAATCAAGAGGGCTCCCGTTCATCCTCCGGTTGAATCAGAGAGTCGATCACGGAAGCATCGACATCGGAGGGGGCTTCCGGCGGTTTGCCCGGTTTCCCGGGTCGCGGGCTGTCGGATGATGGTGCGTGTTCAGACGCCTTTTCATCCATCAATTCGGCGATCAATTGTTCGTGCTGTTCCTGCTCCGCCGCGAGTGCGTTCTCTTTGATGATGCGGGCGGCGGGAGTGACTTCCCGTTCCTCGGACAGGGCTTCGATGAGATCTGATCCTTCCGCATTTTCGGCCTGGAGAAAGGCCGCCGTAGACCCATCGTGAATCGCTCCGGAGGTGGCCACCTGCTCCTGCTGGGCCTGCTCTACGATGTTGAGAAACAGGTGTTCGAGTTTCTGGCGGGGGGCGTGGACTTTGTCGATGCCTTTCCCTTCGCTTTCGCGTATGACCTCTTCGATGCGGGAGATTGTCGAGTCTTTCAGTCGGTCGGATTCGATGAGGGTGCGCTGAGAATCGGCCAGTAATTCATCGACTGTTCCCTGGGCGCGGATTTTTCCGCCGTACAGCATCACCATCCGGTCGCATACATCCTCGACATCGGCGAGGAGATGGGAACTGAGCAGAATGGTTTTGCCCCGTTTGCCGAGTTCGATGATGAGGTCTTTCACCTGGCGGGTCCCGATGGGATCCAGTCCCGAGGTGGGTTCATCGAGGATGAGAAACTGAGGGTCGTTGATGAGGGCCTGGGCGATGCCGATCCGCCGGGTCATGCCTTTGGAGAATTCGCCGATGGGGCGGTGGGCCACCTGGGCCAGGCCGATCATGTCGAGCAGTTCATCGATGCGTCGTCGTCTGGTGCGGCGATCCAGCCCGAACAGTTTGCCGTAGTAGTCCAGGGTTTCCCGGGCGTTGAGGTAGCGATAGAGATACGACTCTTCGGGAAGAAAACCGATGTACTTCTTCACTGTAACCTCAGAGGGCAGTTTTTCGAACACCGTCAGCCGCCCCTTTGATTTATGGAGCAATCCGAGAATCATTTTGATGATGGTGCTTTTTCCCGAGCCGTTCGGTCCGAGCAGGCCGAAGATTTCCCCGGAATAGATTTCGAAATCCACCCCATCCACCGCCCGCGCTCTGGCTCGCATCCAGAAGTCGGTGAAGATCTTGGTCAGCCCCGCGGCTTCGACGATTTTTCCTGAAGAATTGACAGAGACCATGCAGCATTCCTTCGGCCTCTCGGGGCCGGGGTTTAATTTCAATTCGCGGACAGATTGCCTTCTTTATCCCGTTGGAGCAGTCGATGTTCCCGCTCCCAGGTGTAGTCTTTTGCCTTGCGATCGTATGAAGTGAACAACCCACCCACGCGCTGGATGGTTTTTTGCTCTTTTCGCCTGAGGGCCAGTTCACGCCGAATGTTCCGCACCGAATCGAGCCCTTCGGTGGCGATGGAAATCTGGCGTGCTCCCGGAGGAATCCAGAACACTTCGACATCCGATCGGTCAAGCACTGATTTATAGGCGGCCAGCCAGTATTGACCCACAATGAGTTCCGGGTGTTTTCGATATGCGGGCAGCAGACCGGCAAATCGTCGGGCTTCGTTTCCCAGTACCGATTCCACCTGCTTCTGATAGAGGCGGGCGGTGGCGATTTTCGTGGCCGCCTGTCCTGTGGTGACATCGCTTTCGAGTTGGGCGTTGATGAGGTCGAGGAGTTGTTCTTCGTGTTGGGTTTCGTTCAGAGCCAAAGCATCCTCGTATTGCTCGATGAGATCCAATATACGGCCACTTTCCCGGCCCGCCATTCCGATCAATGTCTGCTCTGCCTCGCCCCGGGCCTTCACGATCTGGTCGTCTGTCTGATTTCGCACCCGCTGGAGTTCGGCCTCCGCTTTTTCCACCTGCTGCGGAGCTCCCACCTTTTCAATGGTGACCTGATTCATCCGGACGCCGGATTGCAGGTCATCCAGAGATTGCTGGGCTATTTTCAGGAGTTTTTCCCGGAAGGCATCGCCCTGCTCGGCCAGCACGGTGTCGAAATCGAGACCCGCCGCCGCATGAATCGCCGCCCGCTCCAACATTAATTCCACCAATCGATCCGCTCCCAGTGCCACCGGTTCATCTCCGGCTCCGGGAACCCGCACGAGACGCACAAAATCACCCACATCCTCCACATCATACGCCGCACTAAATCGTACCTGAGCCAGGTCACCGTCCCCCGTCATCACTGACGACAATAATTTTGCGCTGTCTACGGAGGCGATCAAGCGCCAATCTGGACGGAATGCAATTGCGGGAGATTTTTTTTCTTCTCTCTCCAGAGGATCGAAGGCATACTTCACGCTGACCCCCCGATTCTCGCCGGAAAACAGGAGAAAGTTCCCCGCCGGGTACGGCCAATTCAATTGCAGCCCGGAATCGAGGGCCTCCCCCCCTGCATGCTCGACAATCTGTCCCCATCGCGTCGCCACACCGGTCTGCCCTTTTTCCACTGTTTTTGCCCCGGACACGGCAAAGAGCGCCACGAGAATGACGATGACCAACTGCAAAACGCGAA
>CAZLXE010000051.1:0-15372 GCA_964563005.1 uncultured Isosphaeraceae bacterium | reverse complement strand
CAGATTCTGAAACAGTTTCGACCACGGCTCGACCTGTCCATGGCAAAAACTCCATCGGACATATTGAACGGCGATCTGACAATGGACACCTGAGCCGTGATGCTGCAATGAATCATACCTGAATGATGATTCAATAAGTGATGCCTGCCCAGTGCGCCGCTCCAACTCCTGAAGCAGCAAGTGTTTGACCGGTCGCTGGAACACGACCACGCCGATACCATCTGACCATGCGTATCTGCTTGCTGACCACCCAGAACCTTGATGCGGATCAATTTCCTGATGACGACTGGCCTTGTGATCCACGACCATTTCTTCCAGATGACGACTGGCATCTCGCCGTCCTGCAGGGAAAAATTGAAGCGGTGGCCCATGTGGAGCAACTGATCGAGCAAGGATTCGATCTCTTCTTCAATCTCTGCGACGGCGCTGAGGATCAGGATCTTCCAGGAATCGAGGTCATCCAGGCGCTCGAGAAGGCGGGTGTTCCGTTCACGGGCGCGGTGTCAACCTGTTACGAGCCATCACGAGTGCGAATGAAGGAGGCATGCTCCGAGGCAGAGATCGCCACACCGAATTTTGTCCTGGCGAGGAATACCAACGATGTCGAGCACGCGGCAAAGACACTTCGATTCCCGCTCTTCGTCAAACATCACAGCAGTTATGCCAGCGTTGACTTGAGCAGACGGTCGCGTGTTCAGTCACCCGCAGGCCTGCGCATTCAGGCACGCAAGATGATGACGCGACATGGCGGCGCTCTTATCGAAGAGTACATCGAAGGAATCGAATGCACGGTTCTCGTGGCCGAGAATCCCGAGGATCCCGATCATCCCAAAACCTACACGCCAGTACAGTATCGTTTCCCCGATGGTGATACATTCAAGCATGCCCACCTGAAGTGGGTCGAATACGACAAACTCACTTCATTTCCGGTTCCTGATCCTAAACTCGCCGCGCGCCTCCGGGATGAGGCGGCACGATTCTTTGTGGCTCTCGGGGCGGCCAGCTTCGCCCGTTGTGATATACGCGTCGACCGCGACAATACGCCGTACATGCTGGAGATCAACCCGAACTGCGGCGTCTTCTATCCACCCACGGATCCCGGCAGCGCAGACATCTGCCTGCTCCTCGATCCCGCTGGACACGCGGGCTTCGCGCGGCAACTCGTCGAAGCCGCAATGGCTCGCTTTCGCCGGACGCGCCTCCGTCGGCCAGCGATGACCATTGAAGAATCAATGATCGAATGATGATCCAAAGTGTTCGCCGGAAGGGCGTTGTGTGCACTAACAATGGCGTAAATGCCATCCGTTTACTCCACAGGCAGCAAACCCGCCCGCCCTGTAAGTCCTAAGCCAGCAAGGAGAATAGAGTTTATGCCAGAGACCGGTGGCCTGTTTGGGTGGATGAGTATTGGTACCACTCAGGGTGCTTCAAGTCGTTCCGGTCCTTCATCTGCTTTCCCGATCATCAAATTCTATTTCCAGGGTTACAATACGAAATGGCGATACTTCAAACCTGATACCGGAAGCACTCATCAAAGAAACGCTTTCCTGCCTCTCTTCCTCCAGATTCACCTGCCAGGCCGCCCGGATGGCTCGACCGAAACAAAGCGCTTCCTCAACTCGCTCACCCGTCAGATTGTAAAGGCGAACGATGAGGGTCTCCCTTTCCTCATGCTTCTTTACGGCCGTAATACAGATTTTTTTTGAGTTCAATTCAACCAGGCCACACCCGCCGGGAACCGCCTGGTCTCCAACTCCCTGAAGGTGAATCGGCGGCGTGCGCCAGCGCTGGCTCAAGTTTTTAATCCCCGCATCCACCCAATTTCCCGTGAAGGGGACGAGTGCATATCGAAACCGCTGCCGGCCGAAACATTGAGCATCGGGGGTGGGGATGGTCGGCCCGGCATTCTGGCGATGTCGAGTGTCCAAGTCATCTCGAGAGAGCCAGCCCACGCAGCGCATCAGGGTGAGCGCTAATCCCGTACCCTCATCCCCATTGCAGATCGGCTGAATCTCCGGAAGACCCCGGTTGAAGAGAGCCACCCCCCCTTGACAATCCTGGAGCAGGGAAAAATCCTGCTGAGGCCAGGTTCGGGGAGCGGGCTGTGCCCAATCATCACCAGATGGCCTTTCCAGCGGACGCTCGTTGGTAAAAAAATGACCGTCACTGATGACGCGATCCGTCTCGATCAATACTGGAAACCGGGCGCGGAGCCGGTGATCCTTCACCCGATTGTCAAATTTCAGTTCAACCTCAATTACTGGTGAGTTATGATTCAGGGAAATTCTGATTGTGATAGGGCATTCATCCCATACCCGGCTGCGCGCGGAACGGTCCGCATCAATTTCCCTGGGCAAAGAAAGAGAAAAAGACACTTCAATTGAACCGGTCAGTCCCCCCGCATCAACCGTGCGGGTCTCCCCCACGACCGACTCTGTAGTGATTGTTTCTGAGCCGGGGCACGGGGCAAAGTCATACTCATCCCCGATGTCCGCCGCGCTCTCCACCAGATTCATCCCCCGGTATTCACGCTTTGAAATTTTGTCGAACAGATCAAATGTACCGTTGGTGTGAACCGTAACCTGACAATATCTGTTCTCGATCACCATTCCCTTAACCCGCACCTCACCCCCAGAATACTCCGGTTGAGAACCATGATCTCGCTCAATCAGGCGATACTGGTTATGACCGACTCCCGGAAGATCCTCAGCCAGAAACCGGATATGCAGAAAACAGTCGTGCTCATCTCGATCCTCCCCTGTCTTGAGTATCCGACTCCCGAAACTGTCCAGGTACTTCTCCAGCGCTTCTTGTTGTGCTTCACCTGAAAGCATGGTGCGGTAGTCCACCCCCCAGAAGCGTTCTATATATTTTCTATTAACAATTTCCAGTGGAATTGGTGTGCCCTCCTCATCCACCAGGGTGATGGCGTCAAGGTCATATCCCAACGGTTGAAGCACCACAATTCGCTCCACTACTTCGGTGCGGCGAAACGGAAGAGTGTTTGCCACGCACAATGTCGTATCGCGATCCTGCTCCGCCTGACGGGCGAAAGTAGGCGCGAGGGGTTCGAGTATATCGACGATCGATTGCCGAATAGTCTGGAGAGCACCCTCAAACCGTGTTTCCATTTCCCGATGCACTTCATCAATGCTGCACCCGCAGATAGAGTCATGTGGGTGGTTCTGGAGCAGCAGTTTCCAGGTATATTCGATCAGTCCCGAGGGATAGGCGCGTTCGAGCATGAAGTGTTCATACGCCGCCAGGGGCTCCCACTCGGAGGCCAGCATGGTCTGCGCCTCGTCATTCTGCTGTTTCAGATACATGCGGGCTGACCAGACTCCGGAAAGAATAAGGTGGAGTTTACCTCCGAGCAGCTCGCCGCAGAACCGCTCGGTGGCGACCCCCGACTCCTCCACCACTTCGATAAACTCACGAAGATTGGAATGCCTGAACTCGGTTTCTGGAAAAGCGTTTCGCAGCGCCTCCATCACCCGCCCAAACTCCTGCTGAGGGGGAAAATGGTCGCAACCATTATTCAGAAGCACGATGTCCCCCCGGGTGCGCTCGCCGCATTTCTCAAACCACTCCCGCACTTGCTCGACTGCCCGTTCGAGATTCACCGTTCGCCGGGTGTGGGCGTGCCAGATTTCGTCAAATCCCAGCCCTGCCCCGTTGCAATATCCACCGCACTGGTTGATTGCCAGAACCTCGCTACCATCCGGTGCCTGCCAGATGAATTCATGACCGAGTTTGTCAATCTCATCCCCATTCCCTCGGGTGTAGATGAAAGAACCGATTCCCGCCTGACGGAGGATCTGCGGCATTTGGGCGATGTGACCGAACGAATCGGGCATATAGCCGACTTTTTGTACTTCACCGATTCGGGCAGCCACCCGGTTCCCAATGAGCAGGTTACGAATCGTCGCCTCGGCACTGATGAGGTATGCATCGGGCAGAATGTACCAAGGCCCGATCGACAGTTGACCCTTGTCCACAAGCGACCGCAATCGTGGTTCATCCTCGGGATGGATCTGAAGATAATCCTCCAAAATGATCGACTGTCCATCCAGCAGAAAGTGATGAAACTCCGGATCGCCCTCCAGTGCCTCGATCACTTTCCGCACGACTTTTATGAGATTCACACGGAATGTATGGAATGGCAGATACCATTCCCGATCCCAGTGGGTATGCGAAACAACCTGAACAACGCGGGGTCTGTATGCCATCTTCAATCTCGACAATGCTGGAGAAGTTCCTGAATCGTGCTGTGAACCAGGCAGACGCTCGTGTCCGCGGCTCCATAATAGAGACGCACCGGGCTTTCCGGGCACGCAAATCCCCCATCATCAATCATCTCGACGATCATACCAGTAGGAAAAACCACATTCGGGACCTGCCCGACCATTTCATACATTTCACGCGGCTCGAGAATATTATTCCGACTACGGGCGGCAACGCGACCCGGATCATCGAGATCAAGCAGCACCACCCCGGCCTGATAGATGTTGCTGGAATTAAAATGTGTCGCCACCCCGTGATAAATGTGTAACCAACCCTCACGCGTCTTCACCGGCGGGGGACCGGAGCCGATCCATTCATCCCAGAAATGGGGTCGCCCCATCATCACCGACTCAACCCGCCGCCACTCCAACAGATCATCGGATTCCGCCAGCACAATCTCCGAACCACAAGGCGGATCACCGGCCCGCGCAGGATGGTTCGGTCGTTCCAGACGGAGATACCGCCCTCCCATTTGCTCGGGAAAGAGCACCCCGTTTCGCACCTCATCGCGCGGACTGAAACCAACCAACTCGAATCGAATAAAGTCCCTGGTCCGGGCGATACCGAGACGACATCCCCGTTCGGTATCAGCAGCAAAGACCACAAAAACGGTATCCCCTATTTTTGTAAGTCGGGGATCATAGATATGGAATATCTTCTCTTCCACCTCCTCCAACCCTTCGATCTCAACGACCTGGGGTCGAATCTCAATGGTTCCGGAATCGTCCCGACGGGCCGCCATGAGTATCGTTTCCCGTCCCCTGGTCTGCACGCGAAGCAGCAGGAAATCATGGCCATCGAATCGCACCGCCCCTGGATTGAACACCGAAGTTATATCGACCACCGATGGCGGAATATCCGGGATATCCCGCCGTGTCAGGATGGGGTTGGCATCATCACGCTTCATCATTTCTTTCGAACCACTCCATCATCAGAATCATCCCGATCCATTGATCTCAGTCGCCGCAACATGGAGCCGAGATCACGAAATCCCCCGATAGTGAACCAGATCACCACGAGGGTGGCAACCACAACCTTGATCCAGAGTACGACATACCAGAATCGCGCCCACCCGGCGTTGTACCCGCTCCAGTCGTTGTCGGAAACCTTGCGGGTGAGAAAATAAATCGTTCCCCCAATGAAGATCAGAACCCAGGCGACAGTCCAGACATAGGTAAGGACATACAGTGTCTTGTCCCGCCGCGTAAATTGCTCATTCATCCCCAGCATGCGCCAACCCCGGGCGGGCACGGGATCGATCATTTCTGCTTCTCCTTCAATGGCATATCGTCCGCGGTTCAGCAGACGCTCAATATTAAATCGGTGGGGGCGCAGGATCTGCGACCCCAGAGACACCACGACATAAGTGAGAAGACAGGTGAACATGGACAGACCCCAGAGTTCCTGTCCATTGGGGAAGCGTTCAATCATCCACGCCGCTATCGCCTGCGCCCGCTCAACTCCGATCCAGTCCAACAGTCCCCAAAAGGCAACTCCCGTTGTGTCAAGTGAGGTGTTTGCGGACTGCAGGATAAACCACCCCATCACCATGAACACACCGACGAATCCGGACGCCCACGCCCCGGAAGTTGTGCCCCACCGGGTATACAGTCCTCCGATGATGCACGCCCCGGACCATCCCGCAAACAGCGTTCCTGTCAAAGCGAGAAACAGGGCAATGGCCTGGTTCTGTTGATACAACAGACTGAACAGAAAAATGAAGACCGCCACCCCGATGATAGCGACCCGCAACAGCAACAAGTGGTGACGCGGAGAAATCGGCCGACGGCGAAACGGCATCACCACATCCTGGATGAAGATACTTCCCCACGAATGCAGGTAAGTATTGTGGGTACTGATGAACGCACCCAGCATCATTGCCGAGAACGCCCCGATAAGACCCACCGGCAGAAGATGCACGAGAATGGTCGGAGTACGCATCTGGTTCCGCACCGCTTCATTATCAATAGCGCTCAGCGTAACATTGACCTTTTCCTGCAAGAATGCCCATTCCGGATGATGCATCACCACAAACGCACTGATCGGCACCAGAAGAATAAGCAAACTCTGCGGCACGCCGCGCCAGGTCCCCAACACTTGTCCCATCTTCGCCTCGTGGGCGGTCTTGGCCGAAGCATTGTATGCCTGCGTCCCCTGCCACGACATCGCCGTATACATCACCCCGATCACTCCGATCGCAAAAAATTTGAAATTGAAGGTCTCCACACCACTCGTGTCAAAGGGATTGAGCTTCGATTCTCCCGCCGGTGCACGGGATAACACCTCCACGACCTGCGTCCAATCAATATTGAAAAGCAGGTACGCCGCGAGCAGCACGAAAACCACATTCGCGAACGCCCCCTGAAGAAAATCCGTAATCAGCACCGCGACTTGCCCCCCTATAAATACGAAGAACACTGCGATAATGAGCAGCACTGCCATAGTCACGGGATATGTGGACACCGACGCCCCGAAGATTATAAATTCCGAGGGGAAGCCGATAAATGAGATAAAAAACCTCGCCCCCACTGCCGGGAATATTCCAAAGTTCACCAACCCGGCCAGAAAGGCCACAAGGCCCCCGAAAATCCGAAAGCGGCGGCTGTAACGCCGTTCAAAAAACTCCGCCAGAGTCAGGGCCCGCGTTTGACGAAAACGGTAATTCACCCACCCCGTCACGGCGAGCAGGACCAGCACCAGAGCCATGCTCAATCCCCACCACTCCATGGCAAATCCTGCCTCGTAGTTCATTTCGAGGTCGCGCACAATACTGATCGCTCCCAGCATCGCCATACCATGGGCCACCGTAATCAAGTACCGCCCCGCTGTGCGCCCCGCAACCAGAAAATCTGCCACGCTCCGCATGGAGTGCCGGGCCACCAACCCCCCCCCCACGATCACGATGAACATCCCCCCGAGAATCAACCAGTCCAACAGAGCCAGGTTCATTGAATAAACTTCACTTTCTCTCCCGGCGAATGCGGCCGTCTTCGGTGATCGCCAGATACTCACCATCGGTACTGTGAATCACGGCTTCAAAGCGATCGGGTGATGCCCTCATTTCCGGTGGCCACGACCAGCCCCCGGCTAAAGATTCATCCACCCCCAGTAAATCCCACCCTGGGCAGAATCTTCCCCTCTGCTTTCGCCATTCCCGTTGCCGGTAATACACCTGCCGCAGCGCCCATCGGGCGCGATCTATCTCCCGGATTCTGACCCCCTCGTCTCTGGATGAATCTGCTTCCCGGGAGAACTCCACAATCCCCCACATCTCCGGATAATGCATCCTGATCAACCCCTGGGGCGACCACACCCAGTTCTCCTCCTCGAATGCCTTTCCGGTTTCCGAATCGATCTTTTTGACATACTGCCCCTTAACAACCTCGTGTGTCCATTGCACCCGGGAGAAATTTATCCGCCACTGATCTCCAAACTCCGGTGGACACTCTTTCCCTGCTATTTCCCGCAACCCCAACCACGGCAGTGCCATCTCAACCGTCCACCCCCGATCCCGGTCCGATGGATCATTCAGCGTTCCCTCGATTGATACCGCGCTCTTCAAACCGGCGATATCCCAGGCGTTTACCGCTGGCCCCCCATCCCGATACGGGCGGATGAGAAGCAGATCCCAAATCGTTCCCAATGCATTCATCTCAATCTCACCATAGTGGTGTGTATCCCCATCAGGATCGATGAAAACCTCAAAATCATTATCGTGATAAATGATCGAATCTCGTTCGGTCAAAATCCCCCACACATGTGGCTCCTCTATGCACGCCGCAATATACAAAAACTCATCATCCCAGAGCATCTTCACCTGTGTGCGGTAAGTCGGTGATGGATAAGCCGGCCCGCGGATATCGATGAATGGCTCGGTCCATGCTGCATCATCCCATTCCTGTGGAGAGATGACCCCGTCAATCGATATCGGCGCCGCGGTCTGATGGCACCGATAGACCCGGGGATTCCATTCAATGACTGGCTGGGGAAAGATTTTGCCCGCCGGGTCCCCAGGAGAAGCGCATCCGCAAAGCACCGTGATCAAACCCAGTCTCAAAATTGGAAAGGATGTCAGCATACTATGGAATGGAATCGTACCGAACAAAGTGTGATCCGTCTTCCAGGTCCCAGGAACGGGGAGCGCCATTCCCTATTGGTGTACGAGTATTTATCTGCTCCTTCGAGCCACCTCACGAAATTACAAACTCAGCAATTCTCCAAGACTCTCGTGGCGGTGCGCCGGCACCCGAATTAAACTTCGGATTCCCTGTGGTTCGGAATTTTCCCGCATGGCTATTGCTTGCCTCTCGAGGAGTATACTGCCGACATCGCCGCCCTGATTGGAGCACAAATTGCAAATAAATGTTCATAAACGGTCTGGCCGATCAATCTCCAGAATGAGTCTGATACAAAGGGTCTATCTGGGATTGACCTGCAGTGCCCTATGTGTCTCTATTTCGGGGTTTGTTGACGATAGTTCCTCCCCAAGCGCTCCTATCGCTCCATTTGGCGCCGTTGGGCAGGATGCAGTACCCGATTTGAACCTGGAAACCCGGCTTGTTGCGGGTACCGAGGAGAAAGTTCAATACGGTTCGCTGACCGTGTATGAGAATCGGTCCGCCGGAAAAGGACGCTTGTTGGAGCTCACCGTTGTGGTGGTGCCCGCCCGGTCTCCCGATCCCGCCCCGGACCCGATCTTTATTCTCGAAGGAGGGCCGGGGCTGGCGGCAGCGGATCATTTCCGGCGACACCTCAATTCATGGATGCGCCGGGATCGTGACATCGTCCTGATCAATCAACGCGGAACGGGGGGTACAAACCGCCTCGACTGTGAATTGCCGGGGAGCAATGAGAATCTTCAAGGATATCTTGATCCGATCTTTAACCCCGAAGTGTTGCGATCCTGTCTGAAGTCATTGCAGAACGAGGTGGATCTCACCCAATATACAACGCCCGCGGCCATGGATGATCTCGATGATCTCCGCGCCGCTCTCGGGTATAACCAGATCAATCTCGTGGGTGGTTCGTACGGCACAAGGGCGGCCTTGATCTACATGCGACGCCATCCGGCCCATGTACGCAGCGCCATTCTAAACGGGGTGGCTCCCGTCGCATTCACCAACCCACTCTATCATGCCCGGGCGGCTCAGCAGGCCCTCGATCTCATCATGGCGGAATGTGCCGCTGATCCCGATTGTGCGAAAAAGTATCCGAACCTGTCGCAGCAATTCGCGGCGGTGATGGATCAACTTGAAACGCAACCCGTTCCGGCCACCATAACCAATCCGACCACAGGCGAAAAAGTCGTCGTTCGCCTCACCCGGGAAGCATTCGCCGATGCATTGCGGATCATTATGTACTCCAATAGTCGCGAGGTGCCGTTCTTCATCCATCGCGCTTTCCTGGGTGACTTTGACCTCTTCGCTCAGCGCGGTTTCACCAGCGAGCGAAGGATTCGGGACATGATTGCAGTCGGAATGCTGCTGTGCGTAACCTGCAATGAAGACATTCCCAGAATCGACCCGGATATGATTCCGGAACTGACGAAGAATACTTTTCTGGGTGAGGGACGGGTGCGGCGGCAGATGGCCATTTGTGATTTCTGGCCACGCATAAAATTGCCCAATTATGGTGATCCGGTGCAATGTGCTGCTCCAGTATTGCTCCTCTCCGGTACGCTCGATCCGGTAACCCCGCCCCGCTGGGGAGAAAATGCGGCAGAAAACCTGCCCAACAGCATTCATGTGATCGCCCCGGGATCTCACGGCGTGGGTGGACCGTGCATACAAACCATTATGGAGCAGTTTCTCAAGAAAGGGTCGAGCGAAGGGATTGACACCTCATGCGTAGAAACCATGCGTCTGCCCTCTTTCCGGTGAACCGGTCGCCTCAGAGAAAATAGATGGAAGTGACCTGCTCATCCAAATCGTAGAACATAGAATTACAAAAGGGAGTGGAGCAATACAAGTAGGGAGTTCAAGCGCTAATCATCGCCCTTGGAATCAAAAAGATCGCTAAAAAATGCGACAAAAATTACCCCTCCAGCAGTGTTCTTTGTCTGGTAAGCCAGTGGACATCAAATGGAATTTATGTGGCAAAAGGGCCGTTTTGAGATCACGACCAGGAATCCCAGACTGACTCTTAATCAGCGGGTCATAGGGTATTCCCTCCACCCATTCCCGGCAGAGTCAACACAAAACAAGCCCCCCCATCAGAATCGACCCCCTCATCCGCCCCCCTGCAAACCAGATCCCCCCCCAAATCCCGGGCCAGCCCCCGCGCCAGCGCCAATCCCAGCCCCACCCCGGATTCCCCCCGCTCCGAATCTGATTCATGGCGCTTGAACGGCACAAAAACCTCCCGCGAAAATTTACGGTCTATCCCCGGCCCATAATCCCGAACCGCGATCAAAAGAGACTCCTCAACCACAGAAACCGTAATTTCAATCATAGAAGCATCATCCCCGTTCCGCCCATACTTACACGCATTATCCACCAGATTCATCAATATCTGCCCCACCGCTTCACCATCCGTCTCCACCAAAAACTCCTCAACCTCATCCGTTCCCTCAAACCGCATCCCCATACCCGCAATCTCCGCCCGTCGCTGCAAATGGGGCAGATGAGAATTCATCAATTCACCGGCCGACATCCGAGTGCGATTCCGTATCACCTGTCCCTCCTCCAGTCGGGCATACGACAACACATTCTCCACCAGCATGGCCAGTCGCCCGGACTCATCCTTGAGGGTGTTCAGATACTCCCGCCGCTGCCCCTCATCCCGAACCATATCATCCGCCAGCATTTCAGAATACAAACGAAAAGTCGTCAGGGGCGTACGCAATTCGTGCGTCACCGCCGTCGCGAATCGACTCCGCCGCTCTCCATAGGCAATGCTCCGGTGCAGCGTCATTCCCACCGCCACCACCGTTATTCCCAGAGCCATCCAGGTGAACCACAGCACGCCCCGCACCAGTGTGAAACCCGCCGGGGAAGCAGTCTTTTCCCGGCTGAACTCCAGCGCCACCGGAATCGTCGCCAGCGTCTGCCCCAACCGATCTGCGGAAACCGTCTCCTCACGCACCGGCAAGAGACGCACATCAGATTCCGGAAACAAATCAATAATCTCCCTCCGCAGCGCCAAACGCAATTTACTCCAATCCACCAGAATGCCCTGCATGCTCTCCTCCCCATTAACCCGTAATCGCCGCAGCAGCAGCAACTGCAAATCCGCCTGTTCGCCGCTTCCCTCGCGCCACAAAGAAACAAAAGGTCCGATACTCACTTCCCCATCCGCCCGTCGGTTTAAAAAGTCCATATTTCCCTGTTGTTCCTGAATGGCCGCCTGCTGAGCAATTTTAGTGTTGTAACCCCGTCGGTTACGCTCGATTTGTGATTTCGTAATCTCCGAAGAGCTCTGCTCGGACTGTAATTCCGGTGGCAATCGTTCTCCATCCTTCAATGACGCACTGTTCAACTCCTCCCGGCTGGCCAGATCGTACCTCGCCAACTGCCATTCCGCCTGACGCCATTGATCCATAAATTCGCGGCTTGATAACGCCGGCTCGAGTTCCGCCAACAATTGATTAATGTGGTCAATGGACACTGAGGTACAAGCCCCTGCCCCTTCCGCCAAAGTCCGCATGGTCTCACTCGGCGCCTGCGGTGAAGTCAATACCCCCGCAGAAGACTGCTGAAAATGCAGAATAAAAACATCGCTCTCGAAAGTAAGCAAAGGCGACGGCGTCAACACTTCACCCGGCTGAATTTCATTCAATAACCGCGTATACGCCCGCTCCTGAGGAAAATACGGCAGATACTCAAAATAGGGACGAGCCGCTTCCCGGGCCAACCGGGGAGCCATCCACGAATCCATCCGCCACAACGCCAGTCGCAACGATTCCTGTCGCTCCCGAATTGCTTCCGCCTCCCGTGCGTCCGCTTCCATGCTCAACACCAGCACACTGACCCACGCCAGCGTACCCACTCCCGCCCCCACACAGACGGCATACATCAACCACCAGGATCGTCTTGTCTTTTTCATGATTCGATCCTCACCGCATCCGACAACATATACCCCTTCGCCCTCACGGTCAGAATAATCCTCGCCTCCCCCGAATCAACCTCCACCTTCTCCCGCAACCGGGCGATGTGCATGTCCACCGTCCGCGTCTGAATCCCCTTCGGATTCAACCCCCACACCCGATGCAAAAGTTCTTTACGATCCACCGCCCGGGACTGATTACCCGCCAGATACCGAAGAATCGCCGCCTCTTTCTCCGAGAGAGCATACACCGTTTCCCCATCCCGAACCGCTTCCCGCCGCTCCAGATCGATGACTACCCCCTCCCCCACCAACTTTCGCACCGAGTCCGGGCGTTCCGGCGATCGTCGCAACACCGCCTCCACCCGCGCCAGCAATTCCCGCGCACTGAACGGCTTGAGCACATAATCATCCGCCCCCCCCCGCAGTCCCCGCACCCGATCCGCCTCCGCCCCCCGCGCCGTCACCATAATCACCGGCAGCGTGGGCTTGACTTTCCGAATCTCCTCCAGAATGGAAAAACCATCCTGCCCCGGCAGCATCACATCCAACAACACCAGATCCAGAGTTTCCTCCATCACCCGGTCCACCGCCTTACCCCCATGCCCGCATTCCAACGCCTGATACCCACCGAAAGTCAGCGCATCGACCAACCCGCGTCGAATCGGAGCGTCATCTTCGATCACCAGTACCACGGGTCCGGTCACCATTCCATTCCTTGAGATAAACCGACAACCGGCGCCAACCGGCACCGGTCGTTCGGAGTAAACATGACCCCACACTGTATCGGCCTGTGGGATGATACCGCATTCAGGATGATTCCTTCGAATCAACAGCCATCACCAACTTGCGGAGCATCTTCATTCCCTTCCAGGCGTGCCGGAGGGTTGGGAAAAACGAATCCCTTTTCAATCGCCTGCTTGCGTACCGCCCGACGAATGGCCGCATCAAATGAGAGATCTTCATCAAGTTGCTGGTTCTTCATTTCTACGGCAATGTACGCTTGCCGCTGTTTTTCGAGATCATGAATCTGCCGCTGAATCAATTCCCGCTTTTCCTGCATTTCCTCCACATGCGCCCGGCGTTCCTCCTGAGTCATGGCCTGCATGTCTTCCGGAAGATCCTTGATCTCGATGTCGTCAAGAGTCATGGTCTTCTCGCGGCATGCATCCACCAGATCCCAGTGAGCATTACGATAATTCCCGCTCCCCTTGGCCTGGGCTCGGGACGCCGCCGCCGCCGAATTCAGTGAAGCCGCATTCCCATCCTGCGCCGTTTGACTCGCACACCCGCTCAGGCCGTGTTCCCCATAGGGAATATAAGTAACATTCAACGACACACTCAACTCCGCCATCTGCCCATCAAAAGGCGTCGTGATCACCACCGTACCCCGATCCTGATCGATGCAGGCAAAATACCCCTCCGCCTGCTGCGCTACCTCGCGCCACGAATAGGAAATGTCATCTTCAGGCGATCCGCAATAAATCGCGTTCACCTTGATCCCCCGGGAAATCAAATTACGGCAGATGGTGCGAAATGGCGAGACCGGATCCTGATCCGCACTCTCATTCCCCGACACCACCACCAGTTGCAACGCATCGGCTGAGTCCGACCAATCCAGCCGAGCCAGCGACGCCTCCAACACCCGCCCCACATACTCCGTCCCTCCATTGATGGTCAGATTAAACAGTTTCTCCGAAACCAGATCGAGATCGGTGGTAAACGGCGTATCCAGACGCACCCAACCCGTATCCTGGTCGTATCCGTCATTGCCATAAGAAAGCAGGGCCACCCGCAGATCAGGAGCCGGCTCCGCCATCGCCAGATCATTCGCAATCGCCCAGAGTTTCTGCCGCGCCGCATCAATCAGACCACGCATGGAACCACTGGTATCCAGGCACAACACCAGATCAACCGGTTGCCGTTCCGGCTGCACCGCCGGAGCATCCTGAGCCATCATGATCGGCTCGCCGGCCTCGCTCCAGGCCAGCCCGGAAGCAGATCCCAGCAGAACCAGAGATCCCATGGAAAACGATTTGAGTGAATTAAAAAGCATAAGAGTGTTCCTCGTCGGTAAAAGTTCAATTGAGCCAGCCCACTCTGGACTGAATCGGAGCACTTGCTCCATAGAGATATACGCTCGAACCCACTCCCCGATTGTCACAACCATGTAAAAACCCCCTTCCCCGATCCATCGATCCACAATTCCCGGAAAACCCCCCTTCCCGCTATCATGCCCTCTCCAATTCGAAGATCCCCTCCGAGAGGCCCCCCGACATCCCTCATGAAAATTCTCACCCTCGCCATCCTCGTCCCCGACTCCCGCTCCCCCCTCACCGTCGCTCCGGATGGCCTCTCCATCAACCCCGCCGGCGTAAAATTCGTCTGCAACCCCTTCGATGAATTCGCCATCGAGCAGGCCGCCCAACTCCGAAAAATCCGCTCCGATGTAGAAGAAATCGTCGCCCTCACCATCGGCGATAGCGCCGCCCTCCCCGCCCTCCGCACCGCCCTCGCTATGGGCGCCGATCGCGGCATCCATGTCTCCCACCCGAACCTCCCCCTCCACGACGAAATCCTCCTCGCCCGCCTCATAGCCGAAGCCCTCAAACTCGAAGACCACCCCTTCGACCTCATCCTCACCGGCAAGCAATCCATCGACAACGACGCCGGCGTCCTCGGCCCCGCCCTCGCCGAATTCCTCAACCTCCCCCACATCGGCGCCATCGTCAAACTCAACCTCGCCGACGACGGCACCTCCCTCCGCGCTTCCCGCCGTATCGAAGGTGCCGAAGAAATCATCGAAGCCCCCCTCCCCATCCTCCTCACCTGCGAAAAAGGATTGGTCGAACCGAAGATCCCCTCCCTCCCCAACCTCATGAAAGCCAAAAAGAAACCCCTCACCACCCGCACCGCCGCCGACCTCCCCCTCCTCAACAAATACCCACCCGGCCCTCCACTCGTCCCCCTCTCCCCCGCCCCCCCCCCCCCCCCCCCCCCACCGCGAGACACGCGCACCACACGCACCGCGCGCGCGCGATGAGG
>CAZLXE010000050.1:3471-15382 GCA_964563005.1 uncultured Isosphaeraceae bacterium | reverse complement strand
TCACATAGCGTAGGTGTGAGCGCGAGTGGGGTGAGAGAGGTGGTTACCAGAGGGCGCGATGTGGGCGGGGGGGGGGGGAGGGGATGCGGGGGGGGGTGGGGGATCGGGTGCGGTCTCGGCCTCGACCATTGGATTGCCTCGCGTGCGGGGATCGTTTGTGCGAACCACGGTTTCGGTGCCGGATAAGGGCACGATTCTGCTGGGTGGGCAACGGAATGTGAAGGAGATTGAGGTGGAGACGGGGGTGCCGGTGCTTTCAAAGATTCCGTTTATCAATCGATTTTTCACAAATCGGGCCACGGCTCAGACGGAAGACACGCTTTTGATTCTGATTCGGCCGGAGATCATTATTCAGCAGGAAAACGAGGATATTCTGTTCCCCGGCCTGTCTGATCAATTGGGGAGTGCGAGTAGTTATCTTCGCTGAGAATGCCCCTCCCCAGTGGCTCCCTGAAGGGAGTCTGGATTGTTTATGAATTCCCCCCTCACGAGCCGCAAAGAAAAATTTGCGGCTCTGTTTTCAAGTGTTGGGGTTTGGGGCATAGGGGATTCGGGTATTGCAATGGGATGGGGAAGCGGGTACGATTTAAGCGATTCTCAGGTCGCGTTTCTCGTTTGATAGAGGCATTCATCATGACATCGGTATCATCTCGGCTACGGGTGACGGAAGAAAACGACATTTTCTGCATCGAGTTCATCGATCGGAATATTCTGGATGAGGCCAATATTCAGCAGATCGGGGATGAGATCAGCCGTTTGGTGGAGAAAAAGCCGCGTCCTCAGATGGTGATCAGTTTCTCGAATGTGGATCATTTGTCATCGTCGGCGCTGGGGACGCTGATTACGATCAACAACAAGATTCGTTCGCGGGACGGGGCTTTGCGGTTGGCGAACATCGATCCTCAGATTTACGAGGTTTTTGTGATTACGAAGTTGAACAAGTTGTTCAGCATTCACGATACGACGGAGTTGGCGGTGGCGAGCATTGCGGGTTGAGCGGGAAGT
Source organism: uncultured Isosphaeraceae bacterium (assembly GCA_964563005.1). GTDB lineage: Bacteria > Planctomycetota > Phycisphaerae > Phycisphaerales > SM1A02 > CAZLXE01. Next base: position 14,377 of record CAZLXE010000050.1, on the reverse strand, counting down.
TTCTCAACCCACAGGCGACCGACAAACGGACTGGTTTTGCTCTGGCGGGCGGTCCGAAACTTCATTAAATCCAATGTCTCAGCATACCGAATCAGATTGTTCTTCATTCCGGGATCATCTGGTGGTTCCCAATCGGCGGGAGGATATCGACCGGTTCGAGAAGGGATTTGCGGAAGCCATTTCAGGCATGGCCTATGACAAGGCGAGTTGTTTTGCGGTGCGTCTGGCGGTGGAGGAATGTTTGGAGAACGCTTTTTTTCACGGCAATGGGGAGCAGCCCCAGAAGACAATCACGATCGATTATTCTGTGGATGAACGGGTGGTGAGGATTGAGATACTGGATGAGGGGAAGGGATTCGATCCGGAAGCGGTTCCCGATCCGACGCGGGAGGAAAATATTGATATTCCATCGGGTCGGGGATTGTTGTTGATGCGGGCGTATATGACGGAGGTGCGAATTGAGCCGCCGGGAAATCGGGTGCGGATGGTTTTTGAGAAATCTGGAGAATCGTAAATCGGGGTATGGTGTTTCAGGAAATGGGATCTGGGATTAATAAAAGTCCCGTCGCCAGAGCCAGGCACGCCCTGCCTGCTCTGTCGATGCGACGGGATAGAAGGTTAAATATGATGGAGACAAGGAGATAATCCGCGATGAAACCCGGTTATTCCGGAATCCGGTCAGAAATGGCTCCACTTTGGACAAAAGTCTCGAAAATAGGAGAGCCAAAATAGGAAGAATGAGATGTGAATGGAAAATGTGCGAAATTGGGCCGGAATCGAGGATTGAATGCGGGCGAGAGGACTCGAACCTCCACGGGGTTTCCCCCACCAGAACCTAAATCTGGCGCGTCTGCCAATTCCGCCACGCCCGCGGGGAAGAGTGGATAAGATTATGGTGAGTTTAGGCGCGAGGGCAAGGTCAAGCCGAGGAAAGGAATTACCGAATGAGTGAGCATATGGGCGAAAAAATCGGACAATACGCAGGACGAGTGATTCTACCGACGCTGAGCCGTCTGGTGCTGGCGATGGCATTTGTGACGGCAGGGTATGGGAAGATTTTTACCACCAGCGGTTTCAGTGATGCGGACGCCACGATTCTCGAATCACTGGGGGTGCAGATGAAAGATCGGGAAGAAGAGGTGTCGGTTGCGGATGCGCAGGCGATGGTTCTGACTTTATTCCGACAGGACGATGGGGGGGCGGGTCGATTGCCGTGGCTGACCCCGGCGAAGAAGTCGGAAGGTGATCAGGACAGTGCGGCAACGGAAGCGGGAAAAGCGGGGGTTGAACCACCCCCGGTTGAATCTACCCCGGTCAAATCCCCCCCAGTGGAGAAACCGGCGGCTGAAACAGCAACCCAACCCCCGGCAGAATCTTCAGATCAATCTTCAGATCAATCTCCAGTCGAAGACATTCCGGAACTGGTGGAGGCAAACGATGACAGTTCGGTTGATGGGGCGGGGGATGGGAATCGATTCGAGCAGATGAGTCTTCATCATGTAACGCTCTTGCTGCATCATCAGGGATGGCAATATCCCAAGGCGCTGGCGTGGGTGGCGGCGTTGACGGAGTTGGTGGGAGGTAGTTTGATTCTGTTGGGTGTATTCAGCCGCATCTGGGCATTGGGGTTGTCGATTGCGATGGGGGTGGCGTTTTGTCTGACTTCGCGGGGATTGTTTTCAGATCCCGGACTTTTCAATTTGAGCATTCCTCAGTATCAGCAACTGTATGTTCAGTTGGGATTGTTTGTGCTGGCGTTCGGGGTGTTGCTGACGGGACCGGGGCCCTTGAGCGTGGATCGCTGGTTATTCAAATCGCGGATCGGCTCTGCGAAACCACCCACGCCACCGAAGCAGAAGAAGGTGATGCGGCGAAAGGTTGCAGAAAATCCGACACCGATACCCATTCCCAAAGGGAAACCGCTGACGGACATTGATGGTGAATTTGAGGAGAAAAGGCCGGGGATTTAAGGGTGCGTGGTAGGGCGGGGCGGCCCAGGAAAGGGGAGGGGGGTCGGGTGAAGCGGATTCTGCCGTGGGGGGCTTCGATATTAATTCATGGATTGCTGATCGGGGCGGGTTTTCTGATTACCTGGTCGGTGGTGCGGGAGACGGAAGAGGAGCCGCCGCTGTTGATTGTGGCGGACTTCAATGCATTCATGTTCGATCCGGAGCCGGTTTCCAGCGATCTGGAAACTGAGGCAGAGAAGACGGGGGAGAAACGAGCGACGGAGGATATTTTTGAGGATATGCCGGAGGAGGCAGAGGAGGATAATTTTCTGGAGGGGGTGGATTTGGGGGAAGTGTTGCCGGAAGCGGTGCAGGATTCGCCAACGGAATTATTTCCTGCGTTGCCACCGGTGGAACTGGGGGCGGCATTTGTGGGAGTGGAGACGACGAATGCGCGGCGGATCGTGTATGTGATCGACGCATCGGGTTCGATGGTGCGTTCGCTGCGGGTGGTGAAGGAGGAATTGACACGGTCGCTTTCGGGATTGAGCGATGAGCAGCAGTTCGGGATTCTTTTTTTTCAGGGGAATGAAGCGATCATGACTCCCCCGGAGCATCGATTGACGGCGGGGACGCCACGGGCGATCGCACGGATGTTGCGGTGGATTGATGAGCATGTTCTCCCTCGGGGACGGTCGAATCCGATGGCGGCGTTGGAGCGGGCATTGAGGTTGAAGCCGGATGTGATATTTCTGCTGAGCGAGAACATTACGGGATCGGGAGAATATGAAATCGGGCGGGATGAATTGTTGCGGTGGTTGAACGAGCGGAATCCGATTGATCCCCGGAATGGACGGCGACGGACGGTGATTAATTGCATTCAATTTATGGATCCGGATCCGCAGGAAACGCTGCGAATGATTGCGGAGATTCACGGGGGGCCGGGAGGGTATCGGTTTCTGGGTCGGGAGGAATTGGGATTGGGGACTCGATGAGGAGTTGGACAGCCATGTGGGATGAGCCATATGCCATCAGGGCGAGAATGAATTATGATCCGCGATATGACCATGACCCGAATACGATTCTTGCTGGTGGGGAGTGTGCTTCTCCTGGGACTGTTTGCGGTGAGTCAGGCGTGGGGGCAGGGGGGAGAGGAAACGCAGCGGGAGGGGGTGGCGGAACGGAGTTTTGCGGGGGCTTTCTTCTGGTCGCACCGGATTGACGCGAACGGGCGGGAAACGGTGGAGTGGCTGGGGAGCGGGGTGATCTGGTTTCTGCTGGGGTTGAATGTGTTCAGTTTGGGATTGATGGGCCGGTTGTCGTGGGAGAACACGAGAAATGCGATGGTGCCGCCGGATATGGTGGTGACGATGAGTAATCTTCTGGATGGAGGGAAATATAAAGAGGCGATCGAAGCGGCAGGGGGGGAGGGGAGCCATTTCAGCCGTCTGATGCATGCGGCGTTGGAAGAGGCGAAGCACGGGTATGGGGCGATGATGCGGCGATTGGAACAGTCGGGAGAGGAGTTGACGACGCATCGGTTGCGGAGCATCGAGCATTTGAATGTGCTGGGGCAGGTGAGTCCGATGATTGGTTTGTTCGGGACGGTGTATGGAATGATTCTGGCGTTTCAAGGGATTGTGCTGGCGGGGGGGAATGCGGACCCGGTGTTGCTGGCGGGGGGGATCGGGACGGCGTTAACGACGACTTTCTGGGGATTGGTGGTGGCGATTCCGGCGTTGGCGGGATATGCCGTGATTCGCAATCGGGTGGATGAATTATCGATGGAGGCGATGACGGAGGCGGAGGGTTTGCTGGGGCGTTTTCGTCCCCGGCCTGCTTCTCAGGGACACGGTTCAGAGGTCAGAAGTGAATCGGGTGGGGATGAGCCGCCTTCGGCTGGTTCAGAGGGGGCAGGGGGTGGGGCATGAGTCTGGTCTATCAGCGAGGGAATGCGAAGGTACGAGCGAATCTCACCCCGATGATCGATGTGACATTTCTGTTGATCGTGTTTTTTGTATTGGTGTCGCAGATTGTGGAGGTGGAGAATGAGGAGATGGAGTTGCCGGCACCAATGGAGGCGGCCTCGGGGCGGATGGGGGATGAGCAGCGGGCGGTGATCAATGTGCTGCCGGAAGTGGGGAGCGGTCGGGCGCGGGGGTATCGATTGGGTGGTCATTTTTTTGAGGTGGGGGAGGCGGGGGCGCGGGATCTTGCGGAGCATCTGGCGGGTTTGTATGAGAAGAATCCTCAGTTGAGCGTGAATCTGCGGGCGGATCAGGCGACGGAGTATCGGTGGATCGAGCCGGTGATGCGGGCGGTGGGACGGGCGGCGCGGCAGACGGAAAGGGCAGGGGCACCGGGTGTATCGGGGGTTGTGCCACGAGTGAATCTGGTGGTGGTGCGGGAGGAGGGGTGATGGGTTCGGTGATGGCGACTCAGCGAAAACGGCAACGGGGAGGAGGAACGGCGCTTTCGTTCAATCACACGGCGATGATCGATGTGGTTTTTCTGCTCTTGGTGTATTTCATGACGGCGACCCGGTTCAAACTGGGGGAAGAGATTTATCGCATGGATCTGCCTCAGCGGAGTGAGTCGGCGAGCGTGGCGGCGTTTGATCTGGATGAGTCTCCGTTGCGGATTTTGGTGATGAGCGTGGGGCCGGGGACGGAGGACTGTGCGCTGGAGTTGGAGGGGGGATATGAAACGATCGAGTCTTTTGAGGAGTTGTATGTTTTTCTCCGGGATCATCAGTCGAATTCGCGCAATCCCGGGGGGTGGTTTGCTGCGGATCATCCGATTGTGATTACGCCGACGGGATCGACTTCATGGCGGCATACCGTGGAAGCGATGAATGCGGCGGTCCGGGCGCGGTATACGAATGTTACTTTTGCGAAGCCGGGAGCGTGAACGGTGGCGCGGTTTCTGAATATCAACCGGATGCTTTCCCTGGGAGTGATGGGGATAATTCTTTGGGGGGGGGAGGTGGAAGCGGGGAGTGATGTGGAAGGGTTGCTTGAATCGGCAGCGCGGTTGAGTGGGCAGATTGATCGAGCGGCAGGGTTGTATCAGGAGGGGGTGCGGGAGCAGGGGGCGGGGCTGATGGTTCTGTTTGGATTGCCTTCGCTCGAGGAAGGGACGAAGGTGCGGGAGGCGGTGGCGGAGATTCATGAGATCATGGCGGGGGCGGAAGGTGAGGTTGAAGCACTGATGAGGGCCATGAAGGAAGCCCCGGAATTTGAGGAGGATGGGCGGTTGCGGCTGCGGCGACGACAATTGAGGGCGCGGGAGCGGGAGTTGCGGATTCCGTTTTATCGGGGCGTGGGGGCGTTTTTTCAGGGTGCAGTGGGAGAGAAGGATGAGGAGAAGCGGCGGATTTTGTTTGCGTTGGCGGTGGATCGGCTGGGCTCTCTGCCGCGGGAGTTGGAGGGGGGGACGGGGGTGCAGGTGGCGCTGTATGAGGGGTTGGCGTTGTCGCAGTTGGGGAAGTTTGATGAGGCGGAGGAACGGTTTCGTCAGGTGGCGACGGATGAGGCGAGCGGGGATGGGGATATTTTTGCGGCGCGGATGGGGGGGGTGTGGAATCGGGCGGAACGGGGGGGGGCGGCGAAGGGGCTGGTGGGGCTGGATTCAATTTCGAGTCATTATGTTGGGCCGGAGATGTTGTTTTATCGAATGTTGATGGCGGATATGCGGTTTCGATTGCGGGCGGGTTGGGGGATGGGGGGAGGAGCGAGGGGAGGGGTTTCGGGGGATGCTCTTTCGGTGTATACGGATTTGCTTCAGTTGGAGTCGGGGCTGGAGCCGGATGCGTTGCGGTCGCTGGTGTTGACGCGATTGCAGCGGGCGACGGCGGAGGTGGAAAAGGTGCGAGGGCTGCCGTTGCTGGTATCGGTGGCGCGGGCGGAGTATTTACTGCGGGAAGGGAGGCGATTGGAGGAGGCGGTGGGATTGTTGCTTCGGGCGCTGGCATCGGGGGGGGCGAAACATGCTTCGAGGGAGGATCGAGCGGATGCGCTTTTTGTGCTGGGAAAGGCGCAGGTTCAGGTGGGTGATGCGGCGGCGGCGTCGGAGGTTTTTCTGCGGGTGGCGGAAAAGTATCCAACTTCTCGGTGGGCGGAGCGGGCGGTGGAACGGGGGGTGGACCTGGTTTTTCGTTTGTATCGCGAGCACCCCGATGATCTGCAGCGAAAAGAGCGTTTGCATCATGGCTTAGACTTGTTGTTGGATCGTTATCCGAACCTTTCTACGATCGATCGTTGGTATGACGCGGCGGGTCGGTTGGCATTGGAGGAGGGGCGCTATGCGGATGCGATAGGGTTGTTTGAGCAGATTACGCCGGAGTCGAAGCATTTTGGAGGAGGGTTGTACCTGCAGGTGGAGGCGGCTCGTCGTTGGGCGGAAGCGGAGGGGACGGAGGAGCGGTATGCCTTGTTGCAGTCGATGGCGAGTCATCACCGGACGATGTTGTTTCAGATTATGGAGGGGTGGTCGGGAAAGCGGGTGGTTCATTTTCAGCAACTGCGGGACCGGATGTTGGTTTTTGAAGCAGAGGCCTGGCTGGAGTTGAAAGATCCGGAGCAGGCGTTGGCATTGCTGAAGGAGTTGGAAGGAGAGAAATTAGAATGGGGTATTGATGCCAAGGCGATTCTGGCGGTGCGATTGACGGCGCTGGGGATGTTGGATCGTTCTGAGGACGCGAGGGAGGCGGTGGAGCGGTTTCTGAGGGTTGGTGGGGGAGAAGCAATGAAGGCGGTGGGAACAATGCTGGAGAATCGTATGGGATTGCAGCAGAAGGCGGAGGATGAACAGGGGGGAGAGCGGGCGAAGCACGATCTGCGGGGGTTGGCGGAAGGATTGGAGGGGTGGTTGCGAGGACGGGATGAGGATGAATTGAAGGGAGTGGGGCCGGATATTTGGGGATTGGGAGGGGAGGCGTTTCGGGTGATTGGGGCGTATGACCGGGCATTGCCTTTGTATGCGGAGGCGATACGGGATCGGCCTCATTCATTGCGGTGGTTGTACGGCCGGGCGGAGTGTTTATTTTTGCAGCAGGATGCAAAGGAGGAGATGTTGGCGGAGGCGATGGGGATTTATCGACGGGTGGTGGCGGGAGGGGCGACGGTGGGGGCGGAGTATTACTGGGGAGGGCAGGTGCGGATGCTGGAGATATTGGATCGGATGGGGCGGAATACGCATCGGATTTTGCCTCGGATTCAGCGATTGCGGCGGGAAGATCCGGGGCTGGGGGGAGAACGATTTCGACAGGAATTCGAGCAGTTGCAGGAGAAGTATGGGGCGCGGAATTGAAGAGTGGGGTCAGTCTTTCAGGAGGCGGAGTTCATCGCGGAGGATGGCGGCGAGTTCGAAATTTTCGGCATCGATGGCGGCACGGAGTCGTTCTTCGAGTTCGACGCGCTGACTGGCGGGGAGTTGGGGGACGAGGGCATCGCGCATGCCTTTTAGGAGCATGGCTTCGTTGGATTGGTCGAAGGCGTCGCCGTGCCCCATTTCTTCGAAGACGATGCGGAGTTCAGCCATGCCTCGGTCGAGGACGGTGAGGGCGAGTTTGGAATTTTTTTCAGCGATGGCGATTTCTGCTTCGGCGCGAGTACGGGTCATGAGTACGCCGGGGCGGAATTGTTCGAGGAGGAGGCGATCGGGTTCGTGGGCGCCGTGGTCTCGGCAGAGGTCGCAGATGGCGAGGTTGTGATTGGTATCCACGATGACGCGAGGGTAATCTTCGAGGGAAAAGAGGGCGACATAGCGATGGTAGAACTGGATGGCTTCTTCGCGGAGGTCGCGACATTCATCGGAGGAAAGGACAAAACCGGCGGAGGCGTGGGTTTCCCGGAGATATTTTTCTCGCTGAGAGAGGTGAAAATCGAGGAGGGAGGGGGCATTCTGGGGGGTTTGGCCATCGGGTCGGTTGGTCAATTCCATCTGGAGGAGGCCAAGATCGAGGCGGACCTGGAGGAATTTCCGCCCTTCGGCGGCCTTAATGAAGCGGGCGTTGATTTTTCCGGATTCGAAAGGCCAGGCGTGGAGGATGGGGGTGATGTCTGAATCGGGCATAGGAAGGTTCTATTATCGGAAGTATGGGATGACTATAATATTATGCACGAGGGGGCAGGCGGAAGAGAGGGGGGGATAGTACAGGTTAGGCATAAAGAGAGGGTAAGGGTATGGGGGGAACGGGTTTAAGTGGGGGAGGGTTCCGGTCGATCCTTCGCCTGAGGGCATGGATATTTTTTCTGAAAATTTAATTATATTTTATCGCCCAGGCAATTGTTTCCGCCCGGTGAAGGGGTTAGCATATGAGGTGGAGAAACAATCGGACGATCCGATGCATCTTTCTGTGGCGGAGGCACGAATTGAGATGGTGATGCGACGGCGTATTAATAGAGGAATGAATGAGCGGCTCCCCCGGCTCCCCCGGTTCATCAAGGTGAATCCGGGATGGGGTAGTGGTTTGCTTACAGGGCGGGACGCGAAGTGTGGGATGGAGAAGGGGCATGGGTAAAACTCCACTGCAATCCGATCTTCAGTTGTACCTGCGTCAGATTAATGAAGTGGGGCTGTTGAACGCCCTGGAGGAGCGGGAGCTGGGGTGGCGGATCATCAACGACAACGATCATGCGGCGAAGGATCGGATGATCAAGGCGAATCTGCGGTTGGTGGTGTCGATCAGCAAGAATTATGTACGCCGGGGATTGTCAATATCGGATTTGATCGAAGAGGGGAACATCGGATTGATCCGGGCGGTGGAGGGGTTCGATCCGGCGCAGGGGGCGCGATTTTCAACCTATGCTTCGTGGTGGATCAAGCAGGCGATCAAACGGACGCTGATTAATGCGTTGCAGCCGATTCATATTCCGGCGTATATGGTGGAGTTGATCGCGCGATGGAAGGGGACGACGCGGCAACTGGAGGAAGAACTGGGGCGGCCGCCCACGGCGCAGGAAATGGCGAAGGCGATGGATGTGTCGCCGAAGAAACTGCAGATTATTCGGCGGGCGATGAAGGCGACTTATTCGACAACGCAATTGATTGGGGAAGACGGGGAGCCGACGGACTTTTCTGAACTGCTGGAAGATCATCGTTCTGATTCGCCGGATGAGGCGGTGGCGCAGAGTGAGGAATTCCGAACGGTGGTCAAACTTCTCGAGGCGATTGATGAACGGGATGCGCGGGTGCTGCGGTTGCGATTTGGCCTTGAGGGTCAGGAGCCGTTGACGCTGAAGCAGATCGGGAAGGAAGTGGGGTTGACGCGGGAGCGGGTGCGGCAGATTGAGATGGAGGCGCTGAAGAAGCTGGCGGAGCAAATTCAGGATGATTGTCCGAGCCGTTTTTTCCGGAAAGATGTAATCGATGCACCTGAGGATGAGACATTTCGGGATGAGGAAGAGCCGCCGGCTGCGGAACGACGGGCGTGGGCTTCCTGAGGGGGAAGGGGACGGCATATATTTGTAAGAATGAGGGGTTGCCTTATGATGGCGGGCTATGAATGTATCTACTCTCTCTCGAGGATGGTTCCGGGTCTGTTTTCTGCTCAGTATTAACCTGTTGACAGGGCAAGGATGGGGGAATGTTTCCGGGGGAGAGCCGATTGAATATGTGGTTGATCTGCCTGCGCCGCAGACACAGATGATTGAGATGTCGATGCGGGTACCGGAGGTGGCGGGGGAGGCGCTGGTGGTTTCGCTGCCGGTGTGGAGGCCGGGGCGGTATGTGGTTTTGGATCCGGCGGGGACGGTGCAGGAGGTTCGGGCAGTGGGGGAGGATGGGAGGGCGCTTTCGATCATGAAGACGGATAAGTCCACCTGGCGGATTGAGAATCCTGAGCCGGGTCAGTCGGTGATGGTGCGGTGGCGGGTGTATGCGAATTCGATCGGGGATCGGACGCGGCATGTGGATGATACGCATGCGTTTATTTCGCCTTCTTCGGTATTTTTTTATGTGCCGGAGCGGCGGAGCGATCCGGTGGTGGTGCGGGTGCAGGCGCCGGAGGGGTGGCGGGTGGCGACGGGGCTGGAGCATCTGCCGGATGATGAATTTACTCTGACTGCTCCGAATTATGATGTGCTGGTGGATTCGCCATTGGAGATTGGAGTGCATGAGCGGCTGGAGTTTGCGGTGGAGGGCGTGCCGCATGAGATCGTGATCTGGGGAGAAGCGGAGTATGACGGGGAGCAGTTGGTGGAGGATTTTGGAAAGATTGTGAAGCGGCAGGCGGCGGTGTTCGGGGAGATGCCGTATGAGCGGTATGTTTTTCTGCTGCATGTGGGGGCGGGACGGGGAGGGACGGAGCATTTGAACTCGACGATCATGCAGACGGCGCGGAAGTCACTGGAGGATGAGAAGGCGTATAAGAGTTTTCTGGGGTTGGTGGCGCATGAGTTCTTTCACACCTGGAATGTGAAGCAACTGCGTCCGGCGGGGATTCATCCGTATGACTATCAAAAGGAGAATTATTCGCGGCTGTTCTGGATGGCGGAGGGGACGACGAGTTATTTCGGCCCGCTGACGCTGGTGCGCACCGGATTGATGACGGAGAAGAAGTATCTAGAAAATTTGGGGAAGGCGATCGACGGGATGCGGAACCATCCCGGGCGGAGGGTGCAATCGCTGGAGCAATCATCGTTCGATGCATGGATCAAGTTCAACAAACCATCGCCGAATGCCGTGAACTCAACGGTGAACTTTTACGGCAAGGGGGCGCTGGTGAGTTTGCTGCTGGATATGGAGTTACGGCGACGGACGGAGAATCGCGTTTCATTGGATGATTTGATGAAGGCGATGTACGAGCGGTATCCACTGAGCGGGGCGGGGTATACGCCGGAGGATGTGGTGGCGATGGCGGAGGAGTTGACGGGGAGCAGTTTTGACAAGTTTTTTGCGGCGTATGTGCGGGGGACGATGGGCTTGGACTATGAGACCGCGCTGGAATGGGTGGG
>CAZLXE010000050.1:0-3371 GCA_964563005.1 uncultured Isosphaeraceae bacterium | reverse complement strand
CCGGCGTATGACGCGGGGGTGATGGTGGACGATGAGATTGTGGCGTTGAACGGGCGGCGGTTAGGGGCGGGGGAGTTGGAGGAGCGGCTGAAGAAGTTTGAGCCGCAGGATGCCGTGGAGTTGACGGTGATGCGGCGGGATCACCTGCGGGTGATTCGGGTGCATCTGGGAAGCCGGGCGGATGGGAAGTGGGTGGTAGAGCGAATGGAGGAGACGACGGAGGAGCAGAGGGCGGCGTATGAGTCGTGGGTGGGGCAGGTGTGGGAAGAAGATAAATCTGATGCTCAGGCAGAAGGCGTGATGAGCCAGCCCGGGGGATGATTCTCGTGAATCAATATAGGGATACAGCACGACCTTCCACTCCGTTGCAGGTCGTGGCACCGTTTCCTGATTCTCAATGAGGATTATTCGGTGGGAGTCTGGCCGTAGCGGTGGTCGAGCATGAAGAGGGCGCTGGGGTCGTTGCCGACGGTTTCGAGGAGGGCGATGGCTTCTTCGCACCAGGCCTCTTCTTCGACCTGCTCTTCGATGAACCAGTGGAGATGGGTCTGGGTGGCGTAGTCCTGGTGGTCGGTGGCGAGTTTGTAGAGGGCGTGAATGCTGGCGGTGTTTTTCTGTTCGTATTGGTAGGCGGCCTGAAAGGCGGCGAGGGGGGAGGCGTAGGCGTCATCGGGTTGGGGGAGGGATTGGAGTTTGACCATGCCGCCGCGGTCGAAGACATAATCGTAGAACTTCATGGCGTGTTCGCGTTCTTCCTCGCACTGACGGCGCATGAAGGCGGCGAAGCCCTTGAGGTTCTGACCGGTGAAATAGGCGTGCATGGCGAGATATTCGCGGGCGGCGGCCTGTTCCTGATTGATCTGGGCGTTGAGGGCGGTTTCGATTTCCGGTTTGAGCATGGGGGGCTTTCTTTATGAGGGTGAAGAATCGGTAATCTTGAGGTTTATTTTGGGGCTTTGTAGAAGGGGAGGGAGACGATTTCGGCTGCGATTTTCTGGCGGCCGAGATCGACGGAGACAGTTTCGCCGGGGTGGGCACAGTCGGTGTTGAGGTAGGCCATGGCGATGGATTTTTCGAGGGTGGGGCTGAGGCAGCCGCTGGTGATGAAGCCGATTTCTTTTTCGCCGGAGAATACTTTCATGTCCTGGCGGGCGGCGCGGCGGCCTTCGAGGATGAGGCCGGAGAGTTTTTGTTTCGGGCCCTCGGCTTTGATTTTTTCGAGGATATCCTGGCCGATGTAGCGGCCGATTTCGGGATTGTCATCGCCTTTGCCGTACTTGATGGCGAAGTGCAGTCCGGCGGAGACGGGATCGATGGTTTCGGTGATTTCGTGGCCGTAGAGGGCCATGCCCGCTTCGAGGCGGAGGGAGTCTCTGGCTCCGAGGCCGGTGGGTTTGACGAGATCGTTTTCTTCGCCGAATTCGGAGAGCATTTTTTTGATGGCCATACCCGCGAATGAACTGGGGAGGATGATTTCCACGCCGTCTTCTCCCGTGTAGCCGGTGCGGGAGATGAGGAGTTTGGCGATGAGGATGCGTTTTTCGGAGAAGCGGTAGCGTTTGATGGAGGCGATGGATTCGGAGAAGCCGGCGATGAGTTCGATGACTTTCGGTCCCTGGACGGCGAGCATGGCGGTGGATTCCGTTTCGTCCTTGAGTTTGAAGACCATGTCTTCTTTGACGGCGGCGAAGTGGTCGAGGAGTTTGGCCCGGTTGGCGGCGTTGCAGACCATGAGGTATTCGGTTTCGCCGAGACGATAGACGAGAACATCGTCTTTGCAGCCACCTTGTTCGTTGCAGATGAGGGAGTAGCGGATCTGGCCGTCGGTCATGCCGTAAATCTGGCGGGTGCAGACGCGGTCGAGGAAGAGGCGGGCATCTTTGCCGGTGAAGCGGAGGCGGCCCATGTGGGAGACATCGAACATGCCCCCGGACCGGCGGACCTGTTTGTGTTCTTCGATGATAGAGCCGTAATGGAGCGGCATGTCCCAGCCGACGAAGGGGACCATTTTGGCGTTGTGGGCCAGGTGGAAATCGTGGAATGGGGTGTGGGAGAGAGCAGGGGCTGCGGTTGTGGTGGTCATGTCTCCAGCGTAGCAATCCACGCCTTCTTTTGCCAGTGTTCAGTCATTTTTTTCCTGGCGCAATTTTTCCATTTCTGATTCGAGGGTCCGGACGCGCTTGACAAGGACATGGAGTTTGTTGGCGGCAAGCATATTGCGTTTGGCCTCGTTGTAAGGGATGGCGGGGGCGCCGCCAATTTTCTGGCCTGCGGGTACATCCTGGGCGATGCCGCTGTGGGCCATGGCCTGCACTCCGTCTCCGATGGTGATATGTCCGGAGACCCCGACTTTTCCTCCCAGCACGACATAATCGCCCACGGTGACAGACCCGGCGACCCCGGCGAGGGAGACGAAGAGGCAGTGTTTGCCGACGGTGGTGCCGTGACCGATGGAGATGAGGTCGGCAAATTTTGTACCCTGGCCGATGCGGGTTTCGCCCATGGCGGCCCGCTCGATGGCGCACCCCGCCCCTATTTCGACATCGTCTTCGATGACGACGATGCCGGTCTGGGGAATTTTGTGATGCGCCCCTTCATGGGTGACATAGCCAAACCCATCCTGGCCAATGACCACGGAACTATGCAGGATGACCCGGTCACCTACGATGCATTGTTCATAGATCGAAACATTGGGATGGAGGACGCAGTCATCACCGATGCGAGCGTTCACACCGACATAGACTCCCGGATAGAGCACAGTGTTTGCTCCGATGCTCGCTCCGGATTCGATGGTAACGAAGGGGTGAATGTGGGCGGTGGGGGCGATGGAGGCGGATTCGTGGATGGCGGCGCGGGGGCTGATGGTGGAGGGGGACGGGGCATCCATGACGGCCGGTGGTTTTCGATAGCCATACAGCTCGATCAAGGCATTTCGATAGGCGAGATAGGGATTTTGGGAGATGAGGCGGGTTAAGTGAGGGGGGCAGGGGGCCTGGGCATCGATGAGGACGGCGGCGGCCTGGGTGGTGTCGAGGTGACGGGTGTATTTGGGGTTGGCGAGGAAGGTGAGTTCGGAGGGGCCGGCGGAGTCGATGGGGGCGCAGCCGGTGATGTTGACGGCGCCATTCGAATGATTCTCGATGGTGGCTCCGATGCGGGCGGCGAGATCTTGCAGGGAGAGAGACATGGGGAATCGCTCAAACTAGCGTGAGGAGGGGGCGGGGTCAATGGCAGATTTGTGAGGGGGGTGGTTGTGAGGGGGGGGGGGGCCCGGTATTCTCCTCCGTCTATGCGCATACCCGGTTGTATTCTGTGCTTGGGGATGTGGGTGGCGATGCTGGGTGTGGCGCCGGGGGGCGCAGTGTGCGGAT
>CAZLXE010000049.1:0-15488 GCA_964563005.1 uncultured Isosphaeraceae bacterium | reverse complement strand
ACATGGACCTGAACCATGCGCGTCTGCCAATTCCGCCACAGCCGCAGCGTACCCCGAATTCGCCCCCATCATATCCCCTAAGCGGAATCGGGCAAGCACCTTCTGAAAAATCATCCGCGCTCAGGCCTTCACTTTCCCCGGCTTCTCCTCTTTATCCCCCTTCTCCCCCTTTTTCGCATCTTTGCCAGTGTCATCCTTCGCTTTCCCCAATCCCCGCTTCACCAGCACGGCCTGCCGAATCTCCTCAAACAATTCCGGATTCTCCCGCAGGAACAACTTGGCGTTTTCCCGTCCCTGTCCCAGCCGCACCTCCCCATAACTGAACCACGAACCCGCCTTCTGGGCAATTCCATCTTCCACGGCCAGATCAACCAGATCACCGGAGGTACTGATTCCCTCGTTGAACATGATGTCAAACTCGGCCGTGCGGAATGGTGGAGCAACCTTATTCTTCACCACCCGCGCCCGCACCCGGTTGCCCACATTCTTGTCCCCATCTTTAATCGCGCTGATCCGCCGAATGTCAATCCGAACCGTGGAATAAAACTTCAAAGCCCGCCCCCCCGGCGTCGTTTCCGGCGAACCGAACATCACTCCGATTTTCTCGCGCAACTGATTGATAAAGATCACCGAAGTATCACTCTTCGCAATCGCTCCCGTTAATTTTCGCATGGCCTGACTCATCAAACGGGCCTGCAGGGCAACATGCGAATCCCCCATTTCCCCCTCAATTTCCGCCCGGGGAATCAACGCCGCCACCGAATCCACCACCACCACATCCACCGCATTGGAACGAATCAGCAATTCGCAGATCTCCAATGCCTGTTCCCCCGTGTCCGGCTGCGACAAAAGAAGATCATCGATCTGCACCCCCAACCGCCGCGCCCACGAAGGATCCAGCGCATGCTCCGCATCAATAAACGCAGCCACCCCACCCGCCTTCTGAGCATGCGCCACCACCGTCAGAGCCAGCGTGGTCTTGCCCGATGACTCCGGCCCGAATACCTCGATAATCCTCCCCCGAGGCACCCCTCGCCCTCCCAGAGCCAAGTCCAGACTGATCGTTCCCGTAGAGATCGCCGGAATCTCATATTTCGCATCGCCGTCCAGACGCATGATCGACCCCTTCCCGAAAGTCTTTTCGATCTGCCCCAATGCCCGTTCGAGGGCCTGAAGCCGTCCTTTGTCTTCAATAGTGGCGTTCGCCATGTCATTCCTGCCTTGTGGTTTGCGGGTGGATTTGGAAGAACCGTTTTTCGTTGCCGATACCATATCAAGCTCCTTTTGCTAGGTCAATGTTTGGTTTTCGCTAGGATATCCATCCCATCGACCCTGTCAACCCATGTTCGGCAAAAATTCGGGATATTTTTTCACATTTTGTTCGGGTATCTGGGCCTTATCAAATATATGACTATTGAAACATCGGTAAAACACTTCAATCATGGCCGTCCTTCAGATGAATCAGCGGGGCCAATTATGAGAGCATAGCGGACGCACCTGAGCGTTATCATTCAAACGAATCTTCTTCAACCTGTAAAATGTGCCGGGGCCTCGGTGGGCAAACATCCCATACTTCTTCAAATCGGCCTCCAGTTGTTCTGCTGTCACCGTCCACCGCTCGAGTATTCCCGTCGCCTCGGCAAGTTTGCCGCGAAGATCGGGATCATCGGATAAAACATCAACTCCCTCAATCTGCGGAATTTTAGTGTTCGACACCACACCGCGGATGGTTGCGACTTTCCCGATGTGGGCATCAAGTTGGCGGTAATCCGTGAGAACCGGTATCTGAGAACTTGAGAGAAACGAAGCGTGACAGCCCCAAAACGCGGCTCCAAATATCAGTATCAAAAGCAGGAATACTTGTTTCATGACGGAATTCCAATGCCTGGGTCATATGATACCCATCCCCCGATTCCCAGAGGGTTTTACTTGTTTTTCCTTTGTTTGAACGATGGGCATGGTCAACAGAACCATTTTCCCCTACGCTGCCTTCATGTCGAAGGGCAAACGGAAACGAAAACACGCTACCCCCGGAAAATCCTCTGGAATAGCCCCCGGGAATGGGTCCGGTCAGCAAGGCCAGAATAATAATGCGATTCGAGCCGAGTTGGCGGAGCGAATCGAGGAAATCTCCCGCTCCGAAGCCGAGCAGGCCGGACCGATCTGGGGAGCCATCCACAAACTGCTGCTCAAAATGAAAGTCCCCCCCTCGGACATCATGCCCATCATCGCCGCTCGCGACCTCGATTCTCTCCATACTCTCCTTCAACCCCCGTCAGACCAAACCATAGATTCATCCCCGGAATCCTCTCCCCCAGAATCCTCACCCCAGGAAGATCAGTCGGTAGAGTCATCCCCATCCCCAGAAACGGCCACCCCTGAATCAATCAACCGGGAGACCCTGAAGAAAGCCATGAAGGCCTTTCGGAAACGCATAAAACTCATCCGCCTCGATCACGAATCCAAACTCGGCTACGGCCCAATGACCGGCGGCCGTGCGGCAGACTTCAACGCCATCATGCCCCCCCAGAAGTATCCAAAAGTAGTATGGGAAGCCCTCGTGGAGGACGGCCAACTCAAACGGGCCGGCCCTGGATTTTACATGCTGGCCGAAAGTGCTGATGCATAACCCGATGCTCCTGAATCTTCACCGGGAAAAATATGAATCCTCATGAGAGATCGGCCCCTTTGCTCTGGTAATATGCAGCAAGATAAGAACGCCTCGGCTCGCTGAACTTCCGGGCCATGGCTCCCGACCACTTGCGAGGGTTGGCGCCCCGTTCCTTTAAATAGGTCTGATAGGTGGTGTCATACGCATCGATCATGCCCAGCATCGCTTCATCATCCGGATAGTGATTCTCGAACCACACCGCTTCCGGATTGAGCCGGGGACGCGCCAACGGCTGCTCATCCGGAACGCCCACACACAACCCGTATAATGGATAGACGCCCTCGGGATTATTCAGGAGACGGTCTACCGCAGGCAGATCGTTTCGCAGACCTCCTATATAGCACACCCCATAGCCCATCGACTCAAAAGCCAGAACCATATTCTGGGCGAATAACGAAGCGTCAATAACGGCGAGCAAAAACGCTTCCAGGCGCGCCGCATAGGGTATTCCCTCCCGCTCATTGATCAATCGATGCCGCCGCGTATCCCCACAGATAATGAAGAACGCCCCACTCTGAGCCACCTGCTCCTGAGATCCCGTTAATTCCGCCAGAGTCTCCCGTTGCTCCTGATTCTTGATCTGCAGCACACAATACGACTGAACGGCGGAACTGGTGGAAGCCATCTGACCCGCCTGCACGGCTTGCCGGATGTCATCCTCGGGGACTGTTTCGGGCCGGTATTTGCGGATACTACGATGATTGAGAATTCCAGCAATGGTGTCGTTCATCCCCACAGGATAACAGAGAGATGCGGAGCATTTTCCATCGGAATCAATCGGGAAGGGGATCGCCCAACCCCTGCTCACCCGCGTCGAATTGACCGTTTTCCTCAATCGGTCGGAGTATCGCCGGTCGCGCCTCCCCATGCCATAAGAAATAGCCCGCCGCCTTGAGGTCATCAATAATGATGATGATGCTGGGAAGGACGAGGAGAATAAGCACGGTTGAACTCATCAGACCGAAGGCGATTGCAATGGCCATGGGAATGAGGAACTTCGCCTGGAATGACTGCTCCAGCATGAGGGGCGTCAGACCCAGCACAGTAGTCACGGTCGTGAGGAAAATGGGGCGAAGCCGTTGGCGGCCCGCTTCGATGAGAGCATGCGAGATCAACCGCCCTTCCGCTCGCTTGGTGTTGAAAAACTCGATAAAAATGAGAGCGTCATTCACCACGATCCCGCTGAGGGCGACAAACCCGATGATACTGAGAAAGGTGAGGTTATAGCCCAACAGCAGATGACCCCAGATAATTCCGATGAATCCGAAGGGAATCGCCAGCATGATGGCCAGCGGTTGCGCATAACTGGAAAACAGCCAGGCGAGAATGAGATAAATCATGATCAGCGCGGCCCCGAACCCGATGGGTAATGAACCGAACGCATCCATCAATTCCTCCTGCCGCCCCGCGAACCTTATGGTCAGATCCGGATATTTATCCTGGATCTCCGTCAAAGAAAGTGCCCCGGTAACCGTTTCCGGGCTGAGGCCGGGAACCGTATCGGCAGAAACCGTAATCGTGCGCTGTCGATCCACCCGCTTGATGGTGGAGTAACTCACGCCCTCCGTCATGGTGGCGATTTCCCCCAGAGGAACCCTCCCCCCGGATGGGCTGATCAACCAGAGATTCTCCATGGTGTGCAAACTCCGCCGCGATTGCTCATCCAACCGCACCCGCACATTAATATCCTCGCGCCGGTCGCTGAAGACATGAGCATCGATCCCATACAACGCTCCCCGAACCTGACGGGCCACATCCGCCACCGTGAAGCCGAGGGCGGCGGCCCCGGGCTTGAGATCGATCTGAATCTCCCGCTGTCCCCGCGCATTGTCATCGCCGATATCCACCACCCCCGCATACTCCGCCAGCATCACTTTCACATCTTCCACCGCGGCTTCCATCCGCTCCGTCTCATCACCCCGCACCTGAACCGTGATCGCCGCCCCCCCCGGACCACCCTGAATTTCCTGGAAAGTGAGTCGATCCACCCCATCCACAGGAAGAATCTCCTTTCGAATGGCGTCGATGACCTGCCGTGAATTACGATCGCGCAATTCGACCGGCGTAAGTTCGATGAAGAGTTGGGCCAGATGAGGCCCGAACGCCCCGGCGGTCATACCTGCAGTGTCGCTGACATTGGTGCGCATGCCGATATCGGTCCCCACCGAGACCGTTTCACTCTGATCCAGTGCCGCCCGTTCGATGCGATCCACCACCTCCTCCGTTTCTGCAATAGGAGTCCCCACCGGCATTTTAAGCTCGACAATCAGAGTCTCCGAGTCGGAGGCGGGAATAAACTCGAAATCAATCCGCCCCCCCACCACCATGCCCATTGAGATCAACAAAATGGCGAAGGCGAAGGAGAAACTAACATACCGGTAACGAAGCGATAAATCGAGCAAGCGAGCGTAGGCGGGCACCACAACCTCCAGAATCACATGGTCGCGTTTCTTCTCAAACCCCTGAATCATTTTCCCCACCCGCCCGGGTCGATGCTTGTCGCGCTTCTGCAGACTGTGCCCCATATGACTGGGCAGAATCAGCACCGATTCCAGCAGACTCATCGTCAAGGCGCACGCCACCACCATCGGCAATGCCCCGAGAAGATCACCGATCGTGCCTCGAATAAAAGTGAGCGGCACAAACGCAACAATGCTCGTCAGCACCGTAGCCACCACTGGCCAGAAAACCTGCTCCGTACCCTTGATCGCGGCCACCAGAGCAGTTTCATTGCGATCGTGCCGAAACTGAATATTCTCCGCCACCACAATCGCATCATCCACCAGCAGGCCGATCACCACTATCAAACCGAACATGGTGAGTAGATTAAGCGTGATCCCCGTAATCTTCATCATGAGAATCGTCCCGCACAACGCAGTGATCAGCCCCACCCCCACCCACAGAGCAACCCGCCAGTTCAGAAATATCAAGAGCGTCCCGAATACCAGAACCCCGCCCCAGAAAGCATTACGGCTCAGCAGATCCAACCGCCCCTCAATAAATCGGGCCAGATCGGAATGCAGGGCGATATCACACCCCGGCGGAATAGGATCAGGACAATTCAAACCGAGAAGATACGCCCGGTATCGTTTCGTCGAAAGACCATTATGAGAAGACTCCTCTTCTTCAGAAGTATCCATCGCATTCAAAACCTGATACACCCGATCCACCCACCCCGCCTCAAACTCCGCCTCCTCCCCCCCCGCCGCAAACCGCCGCCCCTGCACATATGCCCGCACCATCTCGGCAATCTCCACCGCGTCCTGATCCCCTACCTTGTTGACAATCAGGGAGGCAGAAGTCCCAGAAAGATGCTGCGTGGAAAATCGGCTGATCAAATCTTCATCCACAAACCCCTCCCGCACCCGTCCAACATCCCGCACTCGAATGACCTCCCCGTCCGACCGGGCTTCAATCACAATATTACGGATCGCCTCCGCCCGCTCTGAAACGCCCATTGTGCGAAAATTAATATTCCCCGCCGTAGAACGCACCACCCCACCAGGCAGGTCGCGCATCCAACTTCCAATGCGATCCGCCACCGAAGGCAGAGACATCCCCTGAGCCAGCAAGGCATCTGCATCAATATCCACCCGAATCTCATAGTCCCGCACTCCGAATACCAGCAACTCTCCCATGCCCGGCAAAGTGCGCAGATCATCCCGAATACCCTGCATCGCCTGTTTCTTCACCTCTTCATCCGCATTCCCATACAGGGATACCATAATCACCGGAAGGGTGGGCTTATTCACCGAAACTTGAATGCGCTCCGCTTCCGCCGGCAAATCCTGCAAGGCATCCATCTCATTCTCAATCTCGTCCGCAGCAATATTGACATCCGACACCCCATCACGAAACTTCACAATAATCCCAGCCCCCCCCTCGGCAATGGTGGCGTTCACCTCATCCACTTCATCCAGATCCACCAACGCATCCTCCACCTTCCGCACCAGCGACTCCTCAATCTCCTCCGGCGTCGCTCCCGGATACGGCAGATTTATGGAAGCAGTTTCCGGCGCCACATCCGGAAAAAATTCCTTGATAATCGTAAGCGCACAATACACCCCCGAAATAATCAACGCCGCCATCAAAAGATTGACGGGAACCGGCTTCTGCACGCCGAATCGAGGCAGCGTCATCGGAATTCCCCCGCAGATTGCTCCTCACCCCTTTCCACAATTGAGGGAATAACCGGCTCCGCAGCCGATCCCTCCTTCAATGACCGCGCCCCCGTCACCACCACCAGATCACCCACCTCCAACGGATCCCGCAGCACCACCCATTGATCGTCCGGCACCCCGAATTGTGAAAATTCCCCTTCAATCAAACTGTCAATTTCAATCGGCTGCGTGATGATGACCTTATTCCGGATCAGGAATATTCGCTCGCTGTTCAATGCCCGTCGAGGCACTACCCAGGTCATTCGGGGCTCCCGAGCCATCGCCACCCCGCGAATAAACGCACCCGGCGCCAAAATCTCCTGCCCCGCCCGAGCCGCATCCTGCTCCAACTCCACATATGCCACAAATGTCCGCGTCCCTTCATCATTCGTAGGCCCGATTCGCGTCACCTCGGCCTGCCACTGTGTTCCCTTTCGCCCGGTGTCAAACAAATCCACCCGATCCCCGAGATGAATATCCGCCCGTCGAGACGCCGGAAAATGAATCGGCGTTTCGATTCGGGAAATACTCACCACCCGGGCGATCCGATTCCCCGCCATAATATTTTCCCCCATTTCCACATCCACCGCCTCAATCACCCCTGCAATCGGACTGCGAATAGCGCACCGCTCCAGATTTTGCTGCGCCAGTTGCTGCGTCGATTCCTGCGCGTTCCGCAGAGCCATCAAACTCAAACGCCGGGGGGCGAAACGATCCAGAGTTTCCCTCGCCAGCACCTCATTCTGAATTATCGAAAGCAGGGATCGCCGGGACTGATCCACCTCCCGCGGCTTGGCTCCCCCCCGCTCCGCTGCACTCCGCACCCGTTCGTGTTCCGCCCGGGCCAGCGAAACCTGCTCTTGAATCAACTTCAACCGCTCCTGCGCACTCTTCTCTTCAATACCCACCTGCCCCAATTGAGCATCCAGATCGGCAATTGTTTCCCGGGCAATCTCCACCCGCCGCATAAAATCACTTTCATCCAGACGAACCAACACCTGCCCCTTGCTCACTGCTAAACCCGGCTCAATATCCAACGGAATCTCCTTCACCGTAGCCGAAACCCGGGCCGGCACATCCGCCGTATCCATCGCCCGAGCCGTCCCAAACCCCTCGCTCCGCCGATGAACCGGAACCGGCGCCGCCTCAATAACCACAATCCGAGGAATCGCCCCGTTCAGAGAAGACAACGCCGGCTCCGGCTTCGAGTTTTTCAACAACATAAAAATAGAAATCGCAATGACAATCACCAACATAGATATAACCATGCGAGTGAGAATTGCGATTAGTCTGTAGCGAGGTTTCTTCATATCGATCTAACTCAACCAGTTGGCGTCCCTGCCGGGCAGGTTTGGAATCCGGGTAGGGTATCCCCCCTTCCCCTAATATTCGAGTAGCCGTAGGGTGGGCATCGCCCACCAAACAGATCTCGTAGCGTACACACCGCCCACTGACCTTTCCCCGGCTCACCATCAATACCGGCCATCGCTCCCCACGCCTTCCCAAGAAAATCCCCTTCATGATGATTCTCATCGAAAACATTGCCCGACAACAATAAATTATCCATGCGATAAATGACCCTCACCGGAATGGCGGGCAGTGCCCACCTTACTTGACTCAGGGTTGCTCCTGTGTGTTGAACATTGCCCGCAGTGCCGGTTCAATAACCACAGCGTGGGAAGATCCACAGATCACAAATACGCGTTCACCGGCATTGACCAGATCAGAAATGCAAGCCACCAGATAAATATCCCGGGCATGATTCAGATCCATGGTGCCCAGAAAACCCGGCAAACCATATTGATCCGAGACCACACGCCAATCGGGGCCATTTGGAAATTCCCGGTACCAGGCATCGTTGATTTTTTTCATTGAATCTAAGATTCCCTTAATTCCTGGTACAGCGGACTTCTGACGCAATGTATCCAGAACAAACCCTTCCGGATCATCGGGTTGGCCATGGCGAAGATTGGAAAAGTACGGGCTCAACACCCACCGGAGGGCGACTTGTTCCGGGGTGAACCCCTGTTCGAGGGCACTCTTGATGATGACCTCATCGGGCGGTTCCCAAGAAAAAGTGGGAATCCCCTGCTTCAGGGCCAGAGCATAGACCAATCCCGGTTCGCCGAAGGTCTCCACCGGGTCCATAAAAGTGGGAAACATAATGCCCAGATCACTCTCCACAAGCGCAATGGTCGGTTGGAATGTTTTCCATCGGGTTCTGATCACTCCAATTTGTTCATCACACGGTTGCATTGTGTGTTCGGCCCCGAAGACCAGCACCCCACCTTGTTTCAGGGTGGGAATTTCATACACATATGGTCGATCATGAGTGTCAATCCTGGTGTCATACTCCTCGCGGGTCAGAATCAATCCAATTTCCTTTGGTTTTGAATGCACCGAATATGATGGAAGTGAGTACCAGGCCGTTCCGAACAGCCAGATACACAATGCCACCCAGATCACGAACAGGGTAATTCCCCATTTCATCAACCTCTTGCGCCAACTCAATTCACAAATACAGATCATGGTGAATCATTGGGAATGTCATTCATATCATTGCATCCCTTGAATCAGTCATCACCAATCAACCCCACCCCCGGACTTGACCGCAATTGAAAAAGTAGCCGGCGAATAGATCTTCCTGCCAGCGTTTCTGGGTTCCAATCATGGTAAGTCGCCTCCATGCAACGGATCAAAGTATAACCCGAGAAGGAATGGAAGGGGGTTTTTCAACAGGCTCAACAGTTACCAGTTTAGACAGTTTAGGGCATTACCCGCCAACGGATTAACCACTCTTCTCCTCTCCCAAAAATATATTCCCATCTCTCCCTCTCTTTGCCCTCTGGGTCTCTGCGTCAAATCCCCACCGCTCCTCACTTGATCCCTCGATGCCTTCTCCTCCATCTCCTCAACCCTCCAAATTTGCTACCCTGAACCAGACATGACTTCACCAATCCCCGCTCCACCTGAAACTCGCGACAAACCCGGCATGGTCGTAGGCGTTGATCTGGGAGGAACCAACATGATGCTGGGCCTGGTGTCCCCGGCGGGAAAAATTGGAGCCCGTTCCCATCAATCCACCGAAGCCGATCAAGGCCCGGATCATGTCATCGAACGAATAAAAAGCGGAATCATAAATCTCTGTACTCAGGCCTCTTTGCCCCCTGAAAATCTTTCCGCCATCGGTGTGGCCGTCGCTGGGGCCGTTGATATTACAAGCGGCACGGTGCTGGATGGACAGAATCTGCATTGGCAGAACATCCCCCTCCGTGCTCGCCTGTCATCCTCTTTTCGGGGAGTGGAAATCTCGGTGGACAACGATGTCAACGCCGCTGCCTGGGGTGAGCATGTTCGGGGAGCGGGGCGGGATTGTCCCGATATGCTCGCGGTATGGGTGGGCACCGGCATCGGAGGCGGCCTGATCTTGAACGACTGCCTCTACCACGGCGGATTTTCCACCGCCGGCGAAATCGGCCTCACCGTAAGCAATCCCGATGGGAAGCAAGGTCACCTCACCGTGGAAGACTTCGCCGGCCGGGAAGGCATGCGACGATTTTTCGAGGAACGATTTGCCGATGAACAAAAATCGCTTGCCTGTGAATTAACCAGTGGAGACCCGGAACGATTGAGCACCGGAATCATTCGGGAGGCATACCAACGCGGCGATGCCACCACCCACGAAATTGTCAATCGCGGCGCGCACATCCTGGGCGTCGCCATCGCCAATGTCGTGTCCATCCTCTCTCTGCCCAGAGTGGTCATCGGTGGCGGCATCACCGAAGCCCTCGGCGAACCATACCTCGAGCGAATTCGGTCAAGTTTCCACGATGCCGTATTCCCCGATCGCTGCCGCGAGTGTGAACTCGTCATCACAGAGTTGGCCTCAGATGCAGGAATGCTGGGGGCGGCTCTCCTGGCCCGAAAAGCTTTTGATCATTGCTCGGTGAGGGGCTGATCCTCGAAACCCCGCTTGCGTCCATATTTTTTCATCATGCTCCCGAAAGTATCTTCCAGCCGTCTGGCTTTTTCCGCATCGCCGAATCGCCCCACCGTCGCCTCCACCCGAAACACCGAATCATCATCCGTTCGCCAGACCATCATCGATCCGGGCTGACCATCTAAAGTTCGCAGTTGAAATTCAAAATGATCTTCACTTTCCAATGTGTGATAGATTCCCATTTCCAATTCCATCACTGCATCGTGCGCCGCCGCAGGAACATCCGACCAACGACCCCGAGGTCCGGCTACCCCGACCGACGAAACCCCCTCCGTCGTCCCCACCTCGATGGCTACTTCGTGTAGATGATCTTGAATATCATGCTGCTCCTGCGGGGTTAACCGCCCTTTTAAAACCGGCTCATTTTCCATTATTTCAAGAGATTCCGCCGCATAGGGGCGGGAACACCCGAGCATATTGAGGAAAAGAATGGGTAGCCACATCCCAGGATATAGCCGTTTTTTCCCTCGAAACGGCATTGCCGAATGGTCGGTCAAAGGGGATTGCCTCAGGGGCAAATTTGTGTAACTTGGTTTTATCACTGTAATTATACCACTTTTTCTTGTCCGCATGAGACGATTTTCGTCCATTGTTACCATATCAGAAACATTCCAGGCTGACTATTTGCTTCCAGGGCTAGAGCCGATATTGTTGTGGATTCCCAATTGGGGAAAATGCTTATCCAGGTATGGTTCACAGGGACAAGACGCTGATGGTAAAAACGAAGCCGGGAAAATCCATTGCGACCAAACGCGCCCGGCGACGGGAAGAATTAAAAAAGACGCTGGGGAAACCACCGTTCGATTATCGTTCGATTTTTCAGCGTCCGGAAATTCTCAATTCATCGTTGGTTCTGGTGGCGTTCGCTCTGGTTGCCAGTGTGCTGTTGAACTGGTCTCGGCTTCAACCCCGGGTCAGCCCCGGCCAGATTATGGTGGATACGCGCCTCAAACGCCTGGACTATACGGTCGAGGATATTGAAGCGACTGAGAAGGCGCGGGAGGAAGCGAGAAAATCATCGCCGCGGGTGTATCGGAAGAATCAAGCCGCACTTGACCGATTGCAGGCGGCATTGGAGGGATTGCCTACTGCTTTAGCCGGCGTTGAATCGCCGAGCGAAATCAGTGATGAAATCATGAGTGAATTTCAGATCACCAGCGAAGCACTGACCGCCATCCAGGTCTTTGCGGGTGAAAATGGTCCCATCGAAACTTGGCGAGGATGGGTCATCAAACTGGTCCAGAACAAGCTTTACTACAACCCACTTTTGGACAGTAAAGAGTTTCAGAATTTTACGACCACTCTTCATCGATCGCTCCGTCTAGATACCGGTGAGTTAAAAGATATCCTGGGGAACGCAATCGAGCTCAAGGGCGTCGAAGCGGTTACTCAGGATCCTCGACTGGCAGAGATCGTGGCCGAGGCCGGCTTTCCGGAACCCATTATTCCCATCATCATTGCGAGGTTAAAGCCCACCATCCTTTTCGACCCGGCACTGACAGATGAAATGGCCGAAAATGCGGCACGACTGGAAAAAGAGGTTTTCGTGGAGCATCACTTGGGCGACATCATTTACCAACGGGGAGATGTGTTGAACGCCAGACAATTCAATGATCTCCTGATCGAAATCGAAAACTTCAAGAAACCTCAAGATGAAACCAGTGTTTTCACGGCCTGGTTGCCCGCAATCGGCCTGACAGGACTGGTAACCCTTTTGACGCTGTTTACGACCCTGATTACCGCCATGTCCTACCCTCGCATTACCCGCAACACCATGCGGGTCGCAGCACTGTGCATACTGATGTTCGGTGCACTGGCGGTGTCGGTCGTCGTTACGGCACAGACTCCCGGCTTGCTCTATCTTTTCTCCCTGGGACCGGTTCTTATCGTCACCATCGTCATCCTGCTGGCCTACGACGCTCGATTGGCGGTGTTTCTGGGAGGCATTCAATGTGCGATCACAACCCTTGCTCTCGGGCAGAGTGCGGGGTGGTTTATACTCCTGCTTATTTCCTGCGGCATCATGACCGCTCAACTGCGTGAATTTCGTCACCGAAACAGTCTTATTCGTGCGGCTACGATTACGGCAGGATTCTGTGGGGCAGGGGCGATGGCTCTGGGTTTGTATGAAACCCCGGCCGTGGTGGGAATGTGGGGACAGGTGCTGATGGGGGGTTTTCTTTCGCTGGTGGCAACGATCGGTGTGGGATTTCTAATGTTGGGTGTCCTGCCGATATTTGAAAAAATCTTCGATATCACCACCGGTATGACCCTTGCAGAACTCCGCGACACCAAACAACCCCTGCTTCGTCAACTACAACAAAAAGCCCCGGGAACCTACAACCATTCCCTTCAGGTGGGGGCCATTGCCGAGGCCGCTGCGGATGCCATCGGAGCGGATAGTCTCCTGGTTTATGTGGGTGCGCTCTATCACGACATCGGCAAGATGAATAAGCCGGAGTATTTCGTCGAAAACCAAACCGCCGGATACAACAAACACGAGCGGCTTAGCCCTACCATGAGTCTGCTGGTGATCGTGGGTCATGTGAAGGACGGTATTGAATTGGCGAAGGAGTACGGCCTGCCCCGCCGCATTCAGCACTTCATTGAAGCCCATCACGGGACGACACTGGTGGAATATTTTTATCATGTCGCCCGTACCCAGGCGGAGGATGAAGACAAGTCAACGGTGGAAGAAATCGAGTTTCGGTACCCCGGCCCCAAACCTCGCACGAAAGAGGCCGCGATTCTCATGCTGTCGGACTGTGTGGAATCGGCCTCCCGAACGATGTCCGAGCCGAACCCAGCGCGCATCGAGGGACTTGTCCGCATGCTTTCCCGGAAGCGCCTGATGGATGGTCAGTTCGATCACTGCGATCTTACTTTCCGGGATCTCAACAAGATCGAAGACGCCATCATCAGCCGCATGTGTGCCATTCACCATGGCCGCATCAGTTATCCCACCGCAAAGTCCACAGAAGAAAGTGAATCTTCTGGTAAAAAATCGGTCAAGGAAAAAGTTGATAAACCCCGGGTGGTAACGAAAACTGCGTAAATTCTTAAGCGAGAGATCGTCAATCGATTACCCGTGCTGCCCTCAGGACTTTTCTGTGGGCGTTGCTCATGGGGAGATCGTCAATTCGATTCGGGTTACGCCATTCTCCACGGCGGATTCGGGTGCTTCCTCTATGCACATGGAAGATCAATCGTCGGTGCGTAGTCTGGTGAGTAAAGGCAGGCAATACCTTCTGGATGTGAACCTTGAAGGGCAGGGAGACCGCCACTTCCTCAGGGGAAAGGTGCGTTGATGACTCCACGGTCGGGGGCTGCCACATGCTCGACCACATGCCGTCCGATGGTCTTTTTTCCAACAGAATTGTGCCCTTTCGCTCGACTATGATGGCATGATGATGTTCCACAATCCGCAGCGGACCTTGCCGTGGTGGGGGCACAAATTCCGCCCGATCCCAACGATGTGCCAGGCAGGATGATTGAACCGGGCAGGCAGCACAATTCGGCTGGCGCGGCGTACAGAGGGTGGCTCCCAACTCCATCATTGCTTCGTTGAATATTCCCGGCTCCGCTGCCAGATTGACCAGCGATTCCGCTTCACACCAGAACCATTTGATCATTTCTGATTTTTCCGGGGCATCGCTACGATTATAGAGACGAGCCAACACGCGCTGAATGTTGCCATCGACAATCGGTGCCCGCTGGCCGTACACAATGGAAGCAATCGCACCCGCCGTATATTTTCCTACACCGGGTAGCCGAAGGAGTGTCCGGGTGTCTCGGGGAATTCGACCTCGATATTCATTCACGATTGTCTTCGCAGCGGCATGAAGAAAACGAGCGCGGCGGTAATATCCCAAGCCCGCCCATGCGGTGAGTACTTCCTGCTCCGACGCGGCCGCCAGATGGCGTACGGTGGGGAATCGTTTGAGAAACCGGCGGTATGGCTCGAGAACTCTGGAGACTTGGGTCTGCTGGAGCATCGCTTCGGAAATCAGCGCGGTGTATCCGGTTCGTTGCCGTCTCCAGGGAAGATTACGGGCATGCTGCTTAAACCACTGAGTAAGATTTTCTGTCATCCTGACCGTGTTGCCTGGATCTGTATTCTTTGCCTTGATGGTCATGCCTGCTGCTCGAGAATTTTTTTGACTTGCCCCTTCACGGTAGACCAGGCCGCCAATTCAGATTTATTGATGGTCAGCCAGTCCCCATTGAACAGCAGGGTTGTCACCCCAGCCCCACTGAATAGAGCCGCTGCCAAGGGGTCTGCCTCTGCCGCCTTTGCGTTGAGAAAACTCCGAGGTCGGTCTGAGATTGGTTGATCGAGCCAGCATTTGAGGGCGTTCGGATTGGGGGTGGTTTCAAACCGAACAATTCGATAGGGCATAAGGACATCATACCGAAGCCCGATTGCCACTCCGGTTCATCGTAAATACCCAGAGTCAGTCCGATAATGGGAGGTGGAAAAAGCCCTATAAGCATCAATTATGCCCGATGACAGAGCATATTCTTGCTTTGCTCTTGCCCCCAGCCGATGATGTGCTATTCTGGGGGATTCACCGGGGACATATGCGGGTGTAGCTCAGTGGTAGAGCGTCACGTTGCCAACGTGAATGTCGTCGGTTCAAATCCGATCACCCGCTTT
>CAZLXE010000048.1:0-15556 GCA_964563005.1 uncultured Isosphaeraceae bacterium | reverse complement strand
CCCCGGAATACCGAGTAGGGTGGACACTGCCCTCCACTCTCCTCCCCTGGATACTTCCATTGAATCTCAGGCCATCGCCCTAGCGGAAAAACTTATTGCTCAGGCCGATTACCTGATTCTCCTGACCGATCCTTATCATTCCTGGCCCACTCTGCCCGGTTCCGAAACCCCAGATCTTCGCGTGTTGAACAAAATCGATCTGCCGGACGGAGGAGCCGACCCCGTTAATGCTGACCTCTCGATCAGCGCCACCACCGGTGAGGGGATTTCTCAACTGGTGCGGCGGATTCGGGATGATCTTATTTCGCCGGGCGATCTTAATCATGCTGGACCCTGGAAATTCTGGAATTAATATCCAAAGAGCAGAATCATGGCTACAATGAGACCATGCGTTTCCTGGCGATTGATCTCGGCGATAAACGAACCGGTCTGGCGGTGGGCGATACCGAATCCGGTATTGTTACCCCTGATTCGGTGATCGAGGTCGAGCGGGGGGAGCGACTGCTGAATCGACTCACCGGGGCGATTGATGAACATTGCCCGGACGCCATTGTCGTGGGTTTGCCTCTCAATATGGATGATTCGGAAGGTCCACGAGCCACGCTGACCCGCTCCTTCGGCCACGAACTTCAGCGCCGTATCGCCTTGCCGGTTCATTTTCAGGATGAACGCTTGACCAGCGACGCGGCAAACGACCAGATGGCTCAGTCGGGTCTGACTCATAAACAGAAGAAGAGTCGGCGCGATGCCCTTGCCGCCGCCGCGATTCTCCGCGATTTTCTCCGCGACCGAGGGTGAGGGCTGTCCGGGGTATGGGGTTCAAGCGAACAGGGGGTCATTCTTGCAGCGTCATTTGGGAGTGTTCCGATAGTGATAGCACATACGAGCCGTTTCGGCTCCAGGAAATTGGTGCGCCATGAGCAGTACGCTGGTTCAATCTCATCTGGAAGCAAACCTGAACGCCCTCGGGATGGTTAATCGGGAAGTGATCGAAAACTTGCGGGAGGTTACTCCGGCAGAGGATATTGAATTTTTCGATTCTGAGGAGGGGGTTCCCACGGCCCGGCATGAAGGTCGGCAATTGTGCAGCCGGCGCCCCTTTGCGGAGGCGGATCGGTTGCTCGAAGGCATCGATCTGATGGAGCAGGCGACGGTGGCGGTGTCGGGGTTCGGGATGGGGTATCACATTCAACGGCTGGCGGAGCGGATGAAGAAGGCGGGGGTGATCATCATCTACGAGCCGGATCTGGCTCTGGTGCGGGCGGTGCTGGAGGAGGTGGATCATTCCGCCTGGATGCAAAAGGCATCGCTGATCTGGGTGACAGATGGGGAGGATCGCGGCGAACTGGCCCGAAAGTTGGAAGGGTTGGAGACGATTCTAATGCAGGGGCTGGCGTTGCTGGAACTTCCCGCCCGCCGTCGCGCTCTGGGCGAATCGTTCGGAGAATTTTCGGAGACCCTGCGCGGTCATATGACCGGGGCAACGACCACGATGATGACGGCATTGGTGCGGGCGGTGGATACCAATCGAAATTTTCTGCTCAATCTCGATCAATATGCGTTCGGGGAGGGAGTGTCGGAGTTAAAAGGGATTGGTGAGGGACATCCGGCGGTGGTGGTGGCGGCGGGGCCGAGTTTGCAGCGAAATATTCATCAGTTAGCAAAACCAGGTGTGCGTGATCGATGTGTGATTATTGCCGTGCAGACGGCGCTCAAACCGTTGTTGGAAGCAGGGGTGACACCCCATTTTATTACCGCCCTGGATTATCACGAGATTTCGAAGCGGTTCTATGAAGAGTTGGATCCGGAGGCGGTGAAGGGAATCACCCTGGTGGCCGATCCCAAGGTGCATCCGACCGTGGTGCGATCGTGGCCGGGACCGATTCGTTGTTGTAGTTCGGAATTTCTGGATCGGGTGCTGGGGGAGCATGCGCGGGAGATGGGGGCGCTGCCCGCGGGGGCGACGGTGGCGCATCTGGCCATGTATCTGGCGGATTTTTTGGGGTGCGATCCCATTGCCCTGATCGGGCAGGATCTCGCTTTTCCCGATGGGTTGTATTACGCGCCGGGAACGGCCATTCATCGGGTGTGGGGACCAGAACTCAATCCCTTCCGCACTATTGCGATGATGGAATGGGAACGCATCGCCCGGATGAGGGTTCATCTGCACAAGGTCAAAGATGGCGAAGGCAAGACTATCTACTCCGACACGCAGATGGTGACTTATCTTCAACAGTTCGAACGGGACTTCGCTAAATTGAAGGAGCGGGGAGTTACCATCATCGACGCGACGGAAGGGGGGGCGGCGAAACAACACACGAAGTCCCTGCCGCTGGAAGCGTTTCTGGATGAACACGCGGATCATTCATTGCCTGCCATTCCTGTCCCGGATATTGTGTTGAACAGAGATCAGGGGGAAGCGATTCGCCGACGGCTGGATGAAGTCATAGAGGAGGTCACTCATATCCGGCGGATTTCGATCAAGACCATCGCTTTGCTGGACAAGATGCTGGAGGATCAGGGGAATGAGCCAAAGATGGCCCGGCATTTCAAGAAAATGGACCAATTCCGCACGGATGTGGAGGCGAGGTTTAATGCATTTGAACTCGTGAACCATCTCAATCAATTGGGAGTATTCCGACGATACAAGGCGGATCGAAAAATTCAGTTGTTGGAAGACAGCGATCCTATTGTGCATCAGCGGGCGCATCTGGAGCGCGACCGGGACAATGTGCGTTGGATGATCGATGCGGGGGAGGAAATGTTACGGCTGCTCCACGATGCCCGGCTAGTGATTCAGGGAAATACTGTCGAGGCGAAGGACGGAAACCTGCGGCAGATGGGGGATGAGAAGGAAAGCAAGAAACGCCCGGCGGCAACCCATATCGCGGCACTGATTCCTATTGATCCGAAACTGAATGGCCGGGGGATTCCCCGTTCTCTGGATGCTTCATTCGGTGAAGTTTCAGTTCTTCAGGCCACTCTGGAGCGTTTGGGGAAATCGGAGACCTTGAAGTCAATCATCGTACTGGCTCCCAAGAGTTGGTCTTTGGATGATCATGTGGACTGCGGTCGTATCGGGCTACCGGTGGAGATTGAATATTTTGATGATTCTCCATTCGGGCC
Source organism: uncultured Isosphaeraceae bacterium (assembly GCA_964563005.1). Taxonomy (GTDB): domain Bacteria; phylum Planctomycetota; class Phycisphaerae; order Phycisphaerales; family SM1A02; genus CAZLXE01. Next base: position 12,430 of record CAZLXE010000048.1, on the reverse strand, counting down.
GGAGCAGGCCGCGTTTGCAGTGGCTCGCCAGTGGTCGGACACCTGTTGGCGAGGAGGGATCGGTGGAGTCAGTGTGTATGATGAGATTCTGTGTCCGCAGGCGATGCACGAGGCGATGGAGCGACGGGGATTAACGGCGGCTCTGGTGGCAGGGCCGGACTGGCCGCTGATTCAAGTGAGGAGTGCCGGGGGTTGTGATGCGGTGGTTCGACGGCATCTCGAAAAGCCCGACAAACACAATATTGTTTTTACGCAACATCCTCCGGGGCTGGGCGGTTGTTTGATTTCTGCTTCACTGATGGAGGAACTGGCGCAGCGGAATCGACTTTCTACCGTCGGTGGCGTGTTGGGATTTCAACCCCATGCGCCGCAGCCCGATCCGATTGCGAAGTCGATGAATGTGCAGGTGGAGGCAGGGGTACGGCATGCTCAGGTGCGGGCGACGGTAGATTCTCCGCGCACGAACTGGGCGATTACTTCTATGATGGAACAGGGTGATGCCCATCAGGATCTTTCTGCATTAGACATTGTGGAAGGTCTGCAAAGAGTGGAAGAGACCACACCAGATTTGTTGCCGCAACATGTACAATTGGAACTCTGCACGGAATGGGAAGCGCAGGGATTATTCCACCGCCATCCGTTTGCTCGCATCGAACGACCATTTCTCTCGCTCGATGCAGCCCGTCATCTCTACTCTCAGTTGAAAGAGGCAGGTGATATCGTGCTTACCCTCGGTGGACTGGGCGACCCGCTTCTGCATCCGCAGTGGTTGGAGATCGTGCAGGCGGCAAAAGATGAAGGACTCGCGGGCGTGCATCTGCGGACGGCGCTGCAATGTGATCGTTCCACACTCGATCAATTATTGAGCAGTGGCGTCGATGTCATCAGCGTGGACCTGCATGCGGATCGGGCGGCGAATTATAAAATCATGATGGGTTCAGATCGGTTCAAGGAGGTACTGCTCAATATTGAATATCTGATTCAGAATCGTACGCCGCTCACCGAGATTTCGGGGAATGCGGCGGTCGCCCTGCCGTGGATTGTGCCGCGCTTGGAGAGACGGGCGGAAACGCTGGAGGACATGGAGAGTTTTTACGATCGTTGGGTGCGGATGTTGGGCACGGGAGTGATTGAATCTCCCCCACCATTTGATCCGCGCGATGATTTTCCTGCGGACACACTTTTGCCTGCGATCACTCCGGTTGAGGTGGCGTGGCATCAACTGATGCGGCGGATGACGGTGTATGCCGACGGCTCGGTGCCGGTGAGCGAACTGGATTATCCGGGGCATGACTGCGTGGGCAAAATTCAGGATACCCCGGTGAGTGAACTCTGGGCCGAATTGGTGAAACGACGCCGACAGTTGAGGCGCGACTCTGCTCCCGATGCCGAGGGATTGCGGCTGAGTCGTCCCTGAGTGATAAAACACGATGAATTCTGCCTACACCAACAATACCTCGTCCTCCATCACCGCCGTGGTCATCGGTCGGGCGGGAAGTAAGGGTCTGCCGGGAAAAAACGCGAAGGAACTGGCGGGACGGCCGATGATCTGCCATACGATCGAGGATGCCTTGCGGGCAGAGTTGGTGGATCGGGTGATTGTGTCCACGGATGGAGAGGCCATCGCTTCGGCCGCGGAAGCAATGGGGGTTCCTGTGATCTCCCGTCCCCCGGAATTGGCGAATGACACGGCGACGGTGGACAGTGCAGTGCGCCATGCCGTCGATACTTCTGATGATCCGGCAGATGTTTTCGTCGTCCTGTACGCCAATGTTCCCATTCGACCCCCGGAACTCATTGACAGGGCAATTCGACGGCTACTCAGTTCCGGGGGCGACAGCGTGCAGTCGTACAGCCCGGTGGGGAAGCATCATCCCTATTGGATGAACACGCTGGACGGGGAAAATCGGGTGTTGCCCCATGTGGTGAATGCGGTGTATCGCCGTCAGGATCTCCCCTCTTTGCTTTTGCCCAATGGCGGGGTGATTGCCGTAACGCGGGCATCGTTATTTACGGTGATTGAAGGAGAGCCGCATGCGTTTCTGGGGAAAGATCGGCGGGGGATTATTACGCCGGAGGGATCGGTAATCGATGTGGATACGCCACTGGATTTTACCGTTGCAGAGGCCATTTTGAGCCGGGAGCGGTTGGAGACGCCGGCATGAATATCGAGGGACGGGCAATCGGTCCCGGTGAGCCACCGTATGTCATTGCGGAGATCGGGGTGAATCACGATGGCGATCCGGCCAAGGCCATTGCCCTGACGGAGCAGGCGAGAAGAGCGGGGGCGGATGCGGTGAAACTCCAGTTTTTCAAGGCGGAATTGTTGTGTTCAAAGGCGACCCGGTTGGCGGCGTATCAAATAAAGCACGGGGCAACTGATTCGCTCTCTCTGCTTCGGGGGTTGGAATTGACGAATGAGGACATGGCTGCCGTGGTAAAGCACGCTCGCGATCTGAACATTCATCCCCTCGTTACAGTTTTCAGCGGGGAACTGGTGGAAGAGGTCAAGGATATGGACTGGGCGGGATGGAAAACCGCCTCACCGGACATCATTAACAAGCCCCTGATCGACGCCTTAATGCACACGGGCAAGCCGATTATTCTGTCTACGGGTGCAGCGACATCTCATGAGGTGGATCGGGCTGCACAATGGTTGAAGGAATACCCCCATGCGTTCTTGCATTGTGTCAGTGCCTATCCGACGCCGGATAAGGAGGCGGGTTTGTTCGGACGAGTGTCTCTGGAATCGATCACGCCGCATGCTCTGGGATATTCCGATCATACGCAGAGCATCGACACTGGCGCTCTGGCGATCGCGTCCGGTTCGTGTATTCTGGAAAAACATCTGACCCACGATCGCAACGCCCCCGGTCCGGATCACGCCTGTTCACTCGATCCCGAGGGGTTTGCGGAGTACATTCGTCTGGTTCACCGTGCCCACGCCATGTGCGGTTGCCCGGAAAAGATGGTTCAGAAAATCGAAGAGGATGTCCGATCGGTTTCCCGCCAGTCGCTGACCACGACGCGCGATCTGGAGGCCGGTCATGTTCTGGAAAGCAATGATCTCACCATTAAACGACCAGGAGTGGGGATTGAGCCGTGGTTGCTGAACGAGACTATGGGGCGGCGACTGGTTCGCGCGGTGGCAGGAGATATGCCACTGCAAGAGGATGATCTGACCCCATGAGCGGTTCCGGTTCACGCACCATCGCGGTGATCACAGGCACGCGGGCGGAATACGGCCTACTCCGCCCGGTGATGAAAGCAATACAGGATCATGCCGATCTCACGCTTCAGGTGGTGGCGACGGGTACGCACTTACTGGAACCGGTCAGTACCATCAAAGAAATTGAACGGGATTTTTCCATCGCGGCAACGATTCCTATGCAGACCCAAACGGAAGGGAGTCGATTGGCAGACGCGGCGGCTCTCGGTCGGGGGGTGTCGGGATTCGCTGAGTATTTTGCAAGCAGTGCTCCGGATATCGTTCTGGTTCTGGGCGATCGGATCGAGCCGTTCGCTGCCGTGGCGGCGGCTCAGGTGGCGGGCATTCACATTGCGCATATGCACGGCGGAGATCGGGCCGAAGGAGTGTCGGATGAAGCCCTCCGTCACGCGATGACAAAACTTTCACATATTCACTTGCCGGCGACCGTGCAATCGGGGCAGCGGATCATCGCGATGGGCGAGCGCCCGGATTCAGTTCATGTGGTGGGTTCTCCGGCTCTTGATGGATTGGACCGGATTCCTCCCCTTGATGATCAGCATTATGCAGGGCTTGGCCAACCGAAGATTGTGGTACTTTTTCATCCCACTGGTCGCCCGGATAAAGAGGAGCGAGATGCCACGACTCAACTGATCGAATGTTGCACCGATCTCGGCCCTACGCTGGCTCTGCATCCGAATTACGATCCTGGGCGCGATGGTGTTCTTCAGGCCCTCTGCGAATCGTCAAGCAACAATCTCACTCAATGTCCTCATTTGCCTCGGGTGGAGTTTATCGGACTCCTCCGTCGGGCCGCCGTGCTGGTGGGCAACAGCAGCGCGGGATTGATCGAGTGTTCCGCGCTGGGAATTCCGAGCATCAATCTCGGTGATCGACAGTCCGGGCGAGAAAGGGGGGAAAGTGTGGTGTCGCTCTCCGGGACGGATAATCCAACCCTTTCTCATGCCGTGAGTAATGCCTTGACCAATCTTCCGCGGACGGTCTCACACCCATTTGGTGATGGGCAAACCGGTATTCGGACTGCGGCCCTGCTCGCCACAATCGATCTCAGTCAATACCCGCTCCGCAAACAGAACTCCTACTGATAACCCCTCCCGGACATTCTCCCAGAAACAATGGATTTCGGGACAGTCGGTCAAGTTCTCCTTCCGTCAGGTCGATCATACAGACTGAATCGTTTAACCTCTCATATAAGGGGAGCGGAATGACCGCCAGCACGACAGAAACTCAGGCCGCGATTGTGGATTCCGCCATCAAAGGCATCAGCCACATCGCCACCCTTCCTGAAATTACCTTGAAGATCATCGAGTTGGTGGAAGACCCTACGAGCACGGCTCAGGATCTCCACAATCTCATCGCCAGCGATCCCGCTCTGTGCAGCCGCATTCTCAAGGTGGTGAACTCCGCCTTTTATGGATTGCCCCGCCAGATCGGCTCCATCAACCGGGCCATCGTGCTGCTGGGATTGAATGCAGTGAAGAACATCGCCATTGCGGCGAGTCTGGCCAAGTTGTTCCGGGGTGGCGATCTCTGCCCGACCTTCTCCGCCCGCGACCTGTGGATGCACTCCATCGCCGTGGCCGCGTGCAGCAAGCAGATCTGCGATAAACTCAAGCTTGGGCTTCCCGATGAGGCATTTCTGGCGGGTCTCATTCACGACATCGGCATCATGGTGGAGATGCAGGCCGTGCGCGAACAATTGATCCAGGTATTCGGCGAACTGTCATACGATAGCGATGGCGCTCCCGAGCAGAACATGCGCGATCTGGAGCAGAAGATCATCGGAGCCGACCATTGCCAGTTCGGGTCCACCCTCTGCGACACCTGGAAGTTCCCCAAGTCGTTCTCTTATGTTGTCGGACATCACCACGATCCCTTCTCTCTGCCCGAAAGCAATCGCACCCTCACCGTGGTTGTCCATGTGGCGGATCGCCTCTGCGCCGAGTTGGATTATGGATTCCACGGCGATGTGCAGAGCACGGAAATCAGCCAGGAAGTGCTCGATGAACTCATGATGACCCGCGAGCAACTGGATAATATCAGGGAAATCATGCCCGAGGCGTTTGAAGAAGTGCAGGGAACCTTCGGATAAACCGGCCAGAATCCCGGTGTGTTCTCGCCCTCGGCGTGCGCTTGAGATATTGAAGAGATTTCGGCTCCAGATCGGTCTATGATGACTGTGATGTTTGAGCCAGAAGTCATCAGGGTGAATTTCAGTCGGCCCATGCCCCTGTTTCCGCTCCCGGAAACGGTGCTCCTGCCGCATGCCGTGCAGCCCCTGCATATTTTCGAATCCCGCTACCTCGAGATGGTGAATGACTGCCTGGATGGATCGGGTCAGATTGCCATGGCCTGTTTCGGTCACCCTCTGGTTGAAGCATCCGCTTTTGACTGCCCCCCCATCCGCTCCGCCTGCTGTGTGGGACAGATCATTCATCATCAGGCCCTGCCCGATGGTCGCCACAACATCGTTCTGCACGGTGTGTGTCGGGCAAAAATCAGAAAAATCCGGGAGCCGGATGAGGAACATTCATATCGTCGGGCGCTCCTCAGCCCTCTGGAATCAGTGGAAGAAGATCCACCCCCTTTGCTTCAGGTCCGCCGCACGCTTCGCTCCATGCTGGAATCCGAACCGCTCCGCCGCATGCGGGGCGTAACCAATGTGCTGGAGTTATTCGACAATGAGGAAATCACCACCCACGCCCTCCTCGAATTGATCGGCTTCTCCATGATTTCCCCCTTCGACCTCAAGTATCAACTGCTTGAAGAAGGCCAGGCCGAACTGCGGGCACGGCTGATCGTGAACGAACTCCGCTCGGTGGCCCGTATCGTCCGCCGGGCCGACCGTCAGGGACACCACGACTGGCCCAAGGGAATGAGCTGGAACTGACCGGATTCCTGACTTAACTCCTGATCACTATATATCTCCTCTAAATTCACCTTAAGAGCCGAATTTTCCGTTCTTCCGTGCTTTCGTCACATAACGGGCCAGCGATTTTCCCGGGCAGGCCGTGACGGCTCCGGACCACTCCTGATGGCAACGGACATTCTGCAGGGGAATGCGGTAGATTGAACGGAAGCCCCTCACCAGTCGATTTAATGCATTAATCTGCGGCGCCGTGGGGGTGCTCAGCTCGAAGTTACCCAGGAGCACGATGCCGATGTTCCCCTCATTGTGATTCTTCACATGGGCGCCCTGATATTTCAGAGAGCGGGCTTCCCACACTCGTCCCGCCCGATCTACGGCGAAGTGATACCCGATATCGCTCCATCCCCGATCTTTCGTATGGGCACGGCGAATCAATTCCAGCCGGGCCTTCACCCCTACCATTGAACTCACCGCGGGCAGAGGAAGGGCATCGTGATGAATGGTGATAAATCGAATCGGCACCATTGGTTTGATGTCGGTCAATCGCGGCTTCGCCTGAGTCCAGGTGGTTCGTTTCAGAACATGATTGGGTAGGGTTGAATAATCAGGCGATGCCGTTGGTGCTGGCACTTCCACCAATTCCGGCCGGGGCGGCAGATCGGGCCAGGCCGGGCCGGGCAGCGTGGTATGAGCCCGTGGGGTGGTGGCGCAGCCAACCAATCCCAGGCCCAGAATAAGGGTACGAGGGAATCTCCAGCAAGATACGCCTTGCCGGGAGCGTCGATTTATCATTCGATGAGGCATACGGAATCATTCCTGGGTTCAATTCGCTCGTATCGTCGCGGGCAGAAGAAGAGCATCAATTTCCTGTTATCAGATACTGAGTGACCCCGAATTCTTCTGCCAGTGCGATCATTGAGGTCATATCAAAATCCGATGGTTTACGGGCTTGGTTACAAAGTGCATAACTTGAGGTGTATCAGGATATTATAAATTTACTCAAAGAGGCAAATACCACCCCCTCATCCCCCCGAACACCGTTCTTCAGTCTATAATAGCGGGTGAAGAAAAGAATTATTCACACCCCCCGGCGAGCATCCATGACCGACCCCACTTTGAGCACCCCTGAGACGGGAGCAGAATCCTATACATCCGAGTCCATCCAGGTTTTAGAAGGCCTGGAAGCCATCCGCAAGCGCCCGGGAATGTATGTGGGTGGTACCGGGGCAAACGCCCTGCATCACCTCGTGTATGAGTGCGTCGATAACGCCATCGATGAAGTCATGGTTGGCTTCGCCACCACGGTAACGGTGCGTCTGGGTGTTGATGGTTCCTGTACCGTGATCGATGATGGGCGGGGCATGCCCATCGATGCCATGAAGCACGAAAACCCCACCATCGACGGCCGTCCTGCAGTTGAGGTCATCATGACCCAACTCCATGCCGGGGGAAAATTCGATGATAATGTATACAAAGTATCCGGCGGCCTGCATGGGGTGGGGGTTAAATGTGTCAATGCCCTGTCTGAATGGACAGAGGTCGAGGTGGTCAAGGATGGCCAGGTCCATCTCATCACTTTTGCCCGGGGGGAGTTGGCGAAGCCATTGAGCGTTCTTGCTGAGAGGGCCGACGCCACTTCATCCAATCCACGGAAAACCGGGACCCGCATCAGTTTTCTCCCCGATACGGAAATCTTTCCCAGCGTCGAATTCCGCTACGATGCCCTGCAGCATCGTCTGCGCGAGTTGGCATATCTCAATCCAGGCGCCACCATCCGTCTTATCGACGAACGGGTGGATCAGGACGGTAAACCCCGGGAAGAGACCTATCACTTTGAGGACGGTCTGGTCGGCTATGTTAAGCATTTGAATCGTAGTAAAACCACGGTCAGCCCCGCTATCCGGTTTCAACACGATGATCCAGACTCCGGCCTGACCTGCGAAATCGCCATCCAATACACCGACGCCACCAACGAGCTCCTCCTCGCATTCGGCAACAACATCATCAATCCCGACGGGGGCACACATGTCTCGGGATTCAAGACCTCCCTCACCCGCACCATCAACGCCTATGCCAAGCGCAATAATATTCTCAAGGATATCACCCCTTCGGGCGACGATCTCCGCGAAGGATTAACCGCAGTCCTCTCCGTCAAACTTCCCGACCCTCAGTTCAACAATCAGACCAAAGAGAAATTGTTGAATCCGGAGGTGGAAGGATTTATCAGCTCCGTGGTTACGGAACAGATGGGGGCCTGGCTGGAGGAAAATCCGGCGGATGCCAAAAAAATCTGCCTCAAAGCGGTGCTCGCCGCACAGGCCCGCGAGGCCGCCCGGAAAGCCCGCGATCTCATCAAACGCAAGGGAGCCCTCGAATCCGGCGGCATGCCCCAGAAACTCGCCGACTGTGTGACCAACGATGTTGATCGAAGCGAACTGTATCTGGTGGAAGGCGATTCCGCGGGTGGCTCCGCCAAGGGTGGCCGTGATCACGATACTCAGGCCATCCTTCCGCTGCGGGGTAAAATTCTCAATGTGGAAAAAGCCCGCATCGACAAGGTGCTTGGTTTCGAGGAAATCCGCATCCTCATCCAGGCCCTCAAGTGCGGCATCGGGGAAGACTTCGACATCGCCAAACTCCGCTACGGTCGCGTCATCATCATGACGGACGCCGATGTGGACGGCTCCCACATCCGCACCCTTCTGCTTACTTTCTTTTTCCGGCAGATGCCCGAGCTTATCCGACAGGGCAAAATCTACCTCGCTCAGCCCCCGTTGTATGAAGTAAGTCGGCAGAAAAAATCACAGTATGTCCTGAATGAAAAATTGATGGGTGCCGTTCTCACAGAAATCGCCTTAAAAAGCGCTGTGCTCATTCATCGCGATGAAGACGGACGGGAAACCAGGCGCATCGAAGGAGACGACCTGCTACGGGTTGTGAACTCCCTCAATCGCCTGCACGAACTGGTCATTATCGCCGAACGCCGGGGCACGCCGCTGATCGATCTTCTCGAATCACGCGCTCATGATCCCGAAAATTCCTACCGTCTCCCCTCCCACCGCATCGTCTGGCCGGAGGGCGAGGAACTCTGCTGGTCGGAGGAACAGGCCCGCAATTTCATCCATTCCCGGGGGCTTCTCCTCGATGATCTGGAAGCCACCGGCGCCACCAACGGCGACCGAACCCGCATCGCCACCCTCCGCGAACTCCACGAGAACCGCGAACTCGACATCCTCTTCGCCCGTCTGGAAAAACTTGATCTTCACATCGAAGATTACGCCCTCGTTCAGGAAGAGTCGGTCACCGGAGAAAAACTCACTACCCGCTACGCCTGGATCGTGGATCCCGGCACGGAAAAAGAGTCCGTGCTTGATGTGCCCAACATCCCCGCCATCCTCGACACCCTCCACGATGTCGGTCGCCGGGGCATTGAAATCAAGCGGTTCAAAGGGCTTGGCGAAATGAACCCCGAGCAACTGTGGGACACCACCATGGACCCCGCCCAGCGAACCCTCCTTCAGGTCACCTGGGACACCGCCTCCGACGCGGATGAACTCTTTGCCACCCTCATGGGCGACAATGTCGAAATCCGCCGCACCTACATCGAAGATCACGCCCTGGAAGTGAAGAACCTGGACATCTGATTACTGTCTCTCAGTGGATTCTTCACTCTCCACCTCCGCAAACCCCGCCGCCCGCAATATGCAGGCATCGCATGAGCCACATGCTTGCACCCCATACGGCGTCTCCACTCCCGCTGCCGCAACCACCGGGTCGTAGCAACTCAGGGTCAGGCCATAGTCCACGCCGAGTTCAATTCCCTGGCGGATGATGTCCGCCTTGCTCAAATCGATCAATGGCGTGTGAATTCTGATGCCCTTGGCCTCTGAGGCCTCCACACCCATTTTTGTGCCTAAGTTCGCCGTCTTTTCAAACGATTTGATGAAATCAGGTCGGCAATCGGGATACCCCGAGTAATCCACTGCGTTGACTCCGATGAAAATATTCCGGATGTTATGCACCTCCGCATATCCCAGGGCGAAACTGAGGAAGATGATATTCCGGGCGGGTACATAGGTGATGGGAATAGTCTCAGAATTTTCCGGTTGGCGATCATGAGGAACCTCAATATCCGCAGTCAGGGCAGAACCACCGAACGCCCGAAGATCAATGTTCACCACCATGCGTTCCTCCGCTCCCAGAGTATGCGCCACTAGTTCCGCCGCTTGAAGTTCCGCCCGGTGCCTTTGTCCATAATCGAAGGTGAGGGCATGACAGCAATATCCCTCGTGTCGCGCAATGGCCAGCACGGTAGCCGAATCGAGACCTCCGGAAACAAGAATCACGGCATGTCGCGGGGCATTGCTCATAACTTAATGGGCGTTGGGATGAGCGAACCCACGAAAGAGGGTCATCCATAGAATGCGCAGATCGAAGAGAATTGTCCAGTTGCGGATATAAAACAGATCATATTGCAGCCGCTTTCGCAGACTGGTGTCACCCCGCAGTCCATTGACCTGCGCCCACCCGGTAATGCCTGCCTTCACATTCTGACGCAGCATGTACCCCCGCCAGTCCTCCCGGAAGCGGTCGATCAATTCCGGTCGTTCGGGCCGGGGACCGACGAGAGACATTTCCCCCAGCAGGACATTGAATATCTGAGGCAGTTCATCCAGACTGGTGCGACGGAGGAATCGACCGAGAGGGGTGATGCGTTGATCGTTGCGCTGTGTCCACTTTGCAATTTCCGGCTCGGCATCCGGTGACTGCGGTTCATCCTTCACCTCAACCATGGTGCGAAATTTATATATATCAAATCGATGCCCGTTCAAGCTCAAGCGGCGCTGGCGGAATATCACCGACCCTTCGGAACTTAAGCGAATCAAAATGGCGATCAACAGCATGGGCAGGGCAAACACCAGAAGGGCCGCCAGGGCGCCTCCGATATCCAACAGCCTCTTCTGCACCCTTCCCCATCCCCGCAATGGAGACTCCCGCACCGACAATACCGGCATGCCTTCCAGATTATGCACCGCCATATTAATCGGCAGGTACTTCGGGTTCATATCCGGCACGACGCGAACATCAATCGGATACCGCTCCAGTCGCCGCAGAATATCTGGTAAATTCGCCCCCATTTTGCCTGGCAGAGCAATGAATACGCCGGATAGATCGTTTTCATCCAGCACCCGCTCCAATTCTTTCAATCCTCCATGCACCGGCAGCCCCTGGCACATATCGTGCGTTGGGTTCTCGCGGTGGCTGATGAAAAAACCGGGGGTAATCCCCGTCCACGAATTGCGAAGCAGCGTCCGGCAGACCACCTGACCGAGCCGCCCAGTCCCAATGATGGCCACATGGCGCAGGTTATATCCCCGCCGCCTTCCCCAGCGGAGCACAATGCGGAATCCCAGACGCCAGACCATAAGCGCTGCCGTCACCACTCCCGCAAACACCCCCTGTTGTCCCCGGCTGAAATCCCGTCCGTCGAACAGAACCTTGTTGAACAAATACAAAAACGCCATGAGCAAAAGCATGCCCATGACCACCGCCTTGATGATTGACCATGCCTCCTTCGTGAATCGTTGATCGCGCCGGGGCAGATACAATCCCGACCACAACATGCCGATCAACATGAGGGGAACCACGGCCAGAACCGGCAGGCCGTGAACCACAAATATAGGCAACGATTCCGAAACCGGCCACCACGCAGTCAACCAGTAAAACCGGAGATGAAAGGCCAGCACCACCGATCCCACGATCACCAGAAGATCAGAGACCACCAGTACACTGCGAAAAAATCGATGTTGTTCCTTGAGCATGGCCGCCTGTTTTCATCCAGAATTACGAACGAGATTCCTTCATTCTCCGGATGTTGTCCATGGTGGCGACTTTCGAGGATTTTTCAACTCGTTCGCCAATGATTCCAGCAATTTTTTACTCGAATCCGTTAATTTTTCCGGAGCCACAATTTGCATCACGGCTAGAAAATCCCCCACCCGATCCTTCCCCGCGTGAATACCCTGACCTTTCACCCGCAGCCGCTGCCCGCTCGAGGTTCCCGGCGGAATCCGGATCTCCGCCGTTCCTGAGAGCAGAGGAACCGTCACCGTCGTGCCCAGCCCTGCTTCACTCAGGGAAAGCGGAACATCCATGAGGATATTCAATCCTTCCCGGCGAAAATAAGGATGGCTCCCCACTTCAATGGTAAGAATCAGGTCGCCCGCCGGTCCCGCCCCCCCCGGACCCCCACCCCCCCGGTCCCAGCCCCCCCCCCCCCGCACCCCCCCTCCCCCGCGCGCGCGCGTGTCCCCCTCGGCTGTGCTCCGATC
>CAZLXE010000047.1:0-15665 GCA_964563005.1 uncultured Isosphaeraceae bacterium | reverse complement strand
TGGATGGACCCCACGGCTGAGCCCATGGAATCGAACGGAACATCCGAATATAAATGGATTCTCGGCCAACGATTCCTGGTGGGCGAGTACCGGGGTGGGGGCGCCTTCGGTGCTCCGTACGAAGGGCGCGATCTCCTCGGCTACGACAAGAACCGGGGCGAATACAACGCCTGCTGGACGGACAACATGGCCACCTCGATGATGTTCTCGAAAGGTTCATACGATGCCGGGGCCAAAACGATCACCATGCAGGGCAGGCACGATGACTGCATGTCCGGCGAGCGGGACAAGCCCTTCAAAACGGTGACCACGATTATCTCGAACGACGAGATGAACTACGAAATGTTCGCCTCGATGGGGGAAGGCGGCGATCTGGTTCGTATCATGCAGGTTCATTCCACCCGCGCCGAGTGACTGCTTCGCCTCCCATTATTTCCGCCCGAATCGCCCGCCGCCTGTTGATGCAGGGGGCGGGTTTGCTTTCGAATTCATCTCGAAGCAGAATCTCTTCTGAGGTGGTGCAGGGGGTCATCGATCATCTGGGTTTTGTGCAGATTGACACCATCAATACGATTGTCCGGGCGCACCATCACATTCTGCATACACGGCTGGATCACTATCGTCCGGTGCATCTGAAGCCATTACTGGAAGAAGACCGATCGTGCTTTGAACATTGGACGCACGATGCTTCGATTATTTCCGAGAAATATCTGCAAGAGTGGCGGGTGCGCTTCGCCCGGTATGCGAAACAAGGCGGGAAGACTGCGTGGTGGAAGGCGCGGATGGGCGGCGAGGCCCGGAAGATCATGCGGGAAGTGCGGCGGCGGATCGAAAGGGAAGGGCCGCTGATGAGTCGCGACTTCGGCCCCCGGAATAGTGCTGGCAAGTTGTCAGGCTCAACTGGGGAGGGAACCGGGGGCGAAGCCGGGGGTGGTTGGTGGAAGTGGAAGCCGCACAAGGCCGCTCTGGAATATATGTGGCGGTGCGGCGAACTGGCGGTGGCAAAGCGGATCAATTTTCAGAAGTGTTATGACTTCGCGGAACGGATCTTTCCCGATCTTAATCATCTGCCGTTGCTTTCGGATGAGGAATATGTTGACTGGGCCTGTCGTTTTGCCCTGGAACGGATTACGATTGCGACACCGAGCGAAATTTCCGGTTTTCTCAATGCGATCAATCTGGCCGAGGCGCGATCCTGGTGTCGGAAGGCGGTGAATCGGGGCGAAATTATTCCCGTTCTGGTTGATTCGGCAGATGGTTCACCGCCGCGTCCTGCCTTCGCTTTGGCGGATTGGGAAGCCCGGGCGGCGAATCTTTCCAATCCACCCCGACGAACCCGGCTGTTGAGCCCCTTTGATCCACTTATTCGAGATCGTCAGCGGGCATTCCGGCTGTTCAACTTCGACTATCGCTTTGAGGCCTTTGTCCCTGCTGTGAAAAGGGTTTATGGCTATTATGTTCTACCTATATTAGAGCAAGATATGCTGACCGGGCGTCTCGATTCGCGTTTTGAGCGAAAAACAGGTCGCTTGGAGGTGTTGGGAGTGTGGTGGGAGCCGAATAGGAACCCTGGAAAGAGCAGAGTTTCAGCCCTTCAGGGGGCCATAAGACGGTTTAGTCGGCTGATCGGGGCCAAAGAAATCGTTCGCATTGAGGGACGATTTAAAAAAACTTAGCATTTTGCTTACTTTTTCCTTGCTATTTCGGAAGAAGGTGCGATAATGTAGTTGTTGGGATGCTCTCCGAAGAGATCCCCGAAGAGTGAGCCATGGTCCATTCCGGGTTTCTCACGCGAAGGGATAATTTGTTGAGGCGGAAAATGAAGACTGATACTGGCCCTGGGTCTCAAGAGGGAAGCGGTAGGTATATCCATCTCTTGGTCGTCCTTTTTGCCGCATGCTTCATTCTTTCATCTCCCGTCCGGGGCGACCTGCTTGAATCAGAAGTGTTGCTTCTTTACAACAGTGGGCATCCTGATTCACTGGCCATTCGTAATGCGTACCGCACCATACACCCCGGCGTGCGTGAGTTCGATCTCGCATTGACCTATGCCGCCCCTGCGGATCCGGGCGCCCCGGCACCAGGCGACATCACACAGTTCTTCATTACCCCCGAAGCATTTGAGGCCCAGGTTCGTCAACCCCTGTTGGCGTATCTGCAGAATGAAGCCCCGGAAATCATCGGCTTTGTCACCACCCGTGGTCTGCCGGTTCTGATTTCCAATAATTTTGCCCCCCCCCTCGGACATGGCAACGAAAACGGTGTGGTCAGCGGCTTCGAGGGCTCGCTCGCCAGACTCGGTCTTGAAGGTCCGACCAATCTTGTGGGGACAGGTTTTCGGGACAATCCCTACCGCGATTCTCTCAATGTTCCCTTTCGCGATTTTCTTGCAGCGGAATGCCTTAAGGGACAACTCTTTCTGGTGAGTCGTCTCGACGCCACTGCCACCAATACCCAATCTCCACTTGAAGTTGTGATAGACCTTCTCCAGCGCAGTAGGAACTTGAGTGTGGTGAAAGATCAGGCCCACATCATCATCGACGACACTCCCGGCGGATGCAGCGATCTTTCCCCGACCCGGACCGGCGCCCAACGCATGCGTGATCTCGGCTGGTGCGTCTTTTATGATGAGACCGATCAATTTCTGCATGGCTCTCTGGGGAATCTAGCTGATGATGTGGGATGCTCCTGTCCCAATACCTGCCAGCAAAGAACCGTTGAACAGCAGTACTTCGACCAACCCGAACTCATTCATGCCGGGCTGGGAGTGAATCATTCCAATCTCTGCCTGCTCCCGGACTCAAACCGAGAATGTGTTTCTAAAAACTATGTCCAGCATTATGACGCCCATCCCGCCGGACTCTTCATCAGCATGGAATCCTTCAATGGAGTGTCGCTCTGGAATGCCGGGTCCAATCAAGGGAACGCCCTCGACTGGATCGGATATGGAGGCGGCTCGTTCACCGTCGCTCATGTCTATGGTGTCTTTTCCGCCTTCGCTCCGCAGACCGACTTAATGATCGCCAATTTATACGAACATGGCATGAGTTGGGGTGAATCCGTTTTTTCCTCCCTTCCCTGGTTGGGTTTTCACGCCACGCCCATCGGCGACCCCCTGGCCACGATCACCCTCACCACTTCTGGCAACCCCACACCCATCACCCCCTGTCCCTCCCTCGACTTCACGCCCATTCCCCCACCCGATTTCTTCCTCCCCCCCACGGATAGTTGCTTATTGTATTCGGGTGTACTCGACACTTTTCGTTGTCAGGGAGATTTTAACGGTGACGCCGTCGTCGATATTCAGGATCTCGATCTCGTCATCCAGAATCAGTCCTGCAATTGCCTCGTCTTTGATGTCACCCAGGATGGCGTTGTGGATCACGCAGATGTCGCCTTTGTTGCCGCAAACTTCAAGGATCTGGGGGATGTTAATAACGATGGGGCGGTCACTTGTGCAGACCTCTTCCTGCTGGTGGAAAACCGCTGTACCTCAAACTGCAACCCCGCCTATGACCTGAACTGCGACGGGCAAGTGAATTTCAGCGATTGGGAGCACCTGGTCAATACCATCGTCGATCTCTCCGGAGTTGGCGTGGTCATTGAACTCGATTACGATTCGAACGGTTTCCTCAACTGCCTCGATCTGCAACTTCTGCACGACAACATCAGTTCACCGGCCAACGACCCGGTCTTCGACCTCAACGGCGATGGACTGGTGGATTGCAATGATGAGTGGCTTTATGAGTGGATGATCCTCAATTTCGGCGGTTCCCCCTGTGTGGGTTTGGGCTGTGAGGGCTGCACTTCATCATGCCAGCCCAGCAACCCCGGCCCCTGTCCCGCAGATATCATGCCCAATCCCCCCGGCGGTCCTATCGGAAACGGCCTGGTCAATGTTGATGATCTTGTCGCCGTTATGAATGCAGTCAATTCACCATGTGATCCGGTCAACGGCTGTTCTGCCGATATCACCGGCAATTGCGTTGTGGATATCGACGACATCACCACTGCCCTGATCAACTTCGGTCCCTGTCCCTGATCAGAGGGAAAACACACTTGAGGAAAGGAAGAAAAACACCCCGGAAATAATCCGGGGTGGGTTCGTTTGAGACATTGGAGATGAGTCTTTCTTCGGCCTTTAGTTTTTCTTCTGGTACTTCACGCTGCATCCCCACGGCTTCACCCGATCCGGCGAAACGGTTTCATGGGCCTCGAGTTGCTTGACCGCGTTGATGACATAGTTCATAGCGTCATTTTTCTTCCCCCGGGGATCATCGGTGAAGGCGCCTTCGTATCGGAGAATTCCTTTTTTATCGATCACAAACATGTGCGGCGTGGTTCTCGCTCCGAATGATCGGCCCACGGCGCCGTTGTAGTCGACCAGCACCGGGATATTCTCTTGCTCGAATTTCTTCAGATGCTTTTTGCTGGAAGCGCGGATGTCGCTTTCTTCCCGATGGGCGGAACTGTTGACCGCCAGATAGACGATGTCCTTGTCGATCTTCTTCAGGGCTTTGAGAGTGTCTTCGACCACACCATTTTTGTATACACCCACACAAAACGGGCAGTCCGGGTTGAACCATTCCAGCACCACGATTTTTCCCTTGTAATCGGCCAATGCGTGGCTTTTGTTGGCCAAGTCCGTCAATTTGAAAGCAGGGGCCTTTTCGTTCAACTCCGCTTTATTCGTCTCTTTGTCCGCTGCCAATGCGGTCATTCCCGTAAGGATTAATACTGCGGCCAACGCCGCCCGGGATTTCTGAAAATGTATCATGGTGAGGGTTCCTTACCTTTTTGATGTGATTTGTCGCCACCTGAACGGGTCGCGATCGGTTGATGAATGTCCTCCGGGTTCAGAGGAAGTGAAAACTCGTAACTCGGATCATCGGGACTGCCGCCCAGTCCGATCAATCCCGCAACCCTCGGCTCGGCTCCCTCCAGATTCTGCGCCTCAATCCGGACCGGAATGGTGATCCGCACCCGCTCGCCTGCAAACGCAAATGATGCCTCCCCCAATACCACTCCCGCCCGAGCGAGAGGAAAAAATTCTCCCTTCCCCATGCCCCGGCTGGGTAAATCCACCATGACCACACTCTCCTCGAAAGACACCCGGATGGCACCCCCCTTCTGTACTTGTTCAGGAAACCGCTTCAGCAGTCTTTCCATCTTCTCAGTCTGCCGGGAGGGAACGCCCAAATGTCGATCTGATGGAATCACAATCGTTTGCTCCTCACTTCCCATCAGGCAAAGTCCTCGGCAGACCAGAAAACTCACTTCCAGAGAAAACGCAACATTGCCCGTTTCCAACTCTGCCGGGGCTTCCACGGGAATCAACATCACCGCGGCATCCTCATACCCATAGGTAAACCCGATGGTCTCCTGAAACTTCTGCGGCCGGGGAAATCGCACCGCACCAACCTTGAATCCTTTCGGGGCGGATACTTCAATTGTCGTCTCCATCCCACTGGACCCCGGATTTTTCCAATACATATGCCAATGTGGCTCGATTGAGAATGCCACCAGGAGATTGAATTTCTGTCCCGGTCCCACGGATTCAACATCTGCTGTGGTCTCCACTCGCACCAGCTGATCAGCCGTAACGGCTTTCTCGCTTTCTCCTGAATGACCCGCACCTCCCCAGGGTGAGGGAGCCCAGGGTGGCGGCTCCGCATTCAGCGCACCAATTACCATTGCCACCACTCCCAGCCCACAGGCCATACGCAAATTCCCTATATGTCGTTGCGGGGAAATCATGAACATGTTTATACCCTGAGAATCCTCGATTGTTCCAAGTTATTCCCTTATCGGGAAATAAACCACCACAATAGTCCATTCAGACTCAAAATAAGAGTTGAATCGAGTTCCCCACCCCACTATCCGGCCCACGCTCCCGCATACTCCACCGAAAATTCGCCCCCATCCCGCTGGGCCAATTGGAATAGTCGCCGGGCGATTTGTCGCAGGTGCAATGCATCGTGAGCCACCCACGCCGCCATGATCTCCCCCGCTTTCATTGAACCGAATTTCGGGTGGGTATGGGTACTGGACCAATCGGGACACTCCAGTCGCCGTAGCCACGCCACATTCTCCTGGCGTAATTTCGAAAAACGCGCCAACGCTTCTTCAACATCTCCATCGTTGTAGTGCCTCTCCCGTGCCCACCCCACTGGATCAATGGGCGGCCAGCCTGATGCGGGATCGGTCAGAGTCATTTCCACCCGCACCCGAAAATCCGCCTCTTCCTCATCGGCGAGATGATGCACGATTTCATTGATCGACCACGATCCGTCATCGGGGGGCGGGGGCTTCCACCGGGCATCCACGGGGTTGCCAACCACCTTTACCATTGCAGACAGCACTTGCGGAAACCCATTCAGTCGCTGCACTTGCGCCGCGTGATTCATGCCCTCCTCACTCACTCAGGAGAGATAGCGTTTGTCGATTTTTCCGACGGGAGCATTGACGCATCCGAAGGAGTCGAGAGAACTGCGGAGCCGGGGGAACCGGGGGCCAAGGCAGGTTGTTGCATCGCCGAGGGTTTGGAGATCCGGGGGGCGAGATAATCGATGCGGGTGCTTTCGATCATGTACAACCCTAATCGGCCGTCATAACCCTTGGAACCCACGATGCCTACGAGTCGTCCCATGGCCCCGGTGAGATCCGGGCCGTCTGTATCGCCATCACGCAGATAGGCGAGGGTTCGTCCGGTGGAGGGTTCAATCAACCGGAATAATCGAGGGAGTCCCCGGCCGGTATAGATGGTTGAAGTGGTCAATCTCCCTACCCCTGCGTATTCCCGGGTTCGCTCCAGGGCTTCTGCCACCGATTTGGCGTCATCCGAGGTCAGGCGCGCCTGCTGACGCAACTTGGCCAGCCGACCTTGTCTTTGTTGAAGTTCCATCCATAAGCCCAATTGCTCCACCCGCATTCCGGCGTAGCGCTGGATCCGGGCATCATCCGGATATTTGGCCTGCAAATCCATATACAAACGACGCAAAGGAGCCACTTCCGCCGAATTCAGGTCATTTTTCGGCATGGCGGAGAATGCTTTTTCCAATTTGACAAGTTCGGATCTTGCTTCGGGGAGCAACGATTCGGGGAGCGGAGTGGGAGTGGCCTCCTTCATCTGCTCTTCCGGTGAATCAGGAGGGGTTGGAGTTTCCAAGGCGGCTGCAGGGGGCGTAATTTTTGGTTCCACCACCGCGAGCACGGAGCCATCATCACTGGCTTCATCCCGTGGCTTCTCGATCTTTTCTGAATCCACGACCACGGTTGAGTTTGCCTGGATCGCCATTTTCCACTGCTCGACTTCCCGGGAATCCGCCGGACGCAGGTCTCGCTCGGGAATCCAACCCACTCCATCGACAGGGAGGGCGACTCGATAGCCGATCATCTTCTCTTCCTCGATTGTCTCCAGAATCGTCAGGGTCTGCTCCGGCCCGAATACCCCCTGTTTCTTCCAGCAATTCTCCAGAGATAATGCCTTTTCCGACCGATTGAACGCGTAGATTTCCACCGCCCCCAAAGTAACGGCGGTCAATCCATCCTCACTCAGCCGTATTGTGGCTGATCCCTCACGCGGCTGCTTGATGATTCCGCTCAGGGCTTTGAACGCCGGCCCAATGGTTTGCACCTGCGCCCACTGATATTTCGACCCGACCACCCGGACCATCTCCCCCTGCTTCGCCTTGCCGAAGGTGTAATAGTTTTTCGACCCCCCCGCCCGAATTGCTGTTTCTGCCGCGGTTACCACGGCGACATATGACTCATCATCGGCAGATGGCATCTGCGCCGAGGCGGGTGAGCCGGTTGCCGTGAGGATGAAAGCGAGAGCAAAGACGGCGGGATTGGTGATTTTCTGATACATGACAAGCTCCTTGAAAAGGGAGAA
The DNA here is from genome assembly GCA_964563005.1 of uncultured Isosphaeraceae bacterium. Taxonomy (GTDB): domain Bacteria; phylum Planctomycetota; class Phycisphaerae; order Phycisphaerales; family SM1A02; genus CAZLXE01. The sequence goes on along the minus strand of CAZLXE010000047.1, from coordinate 7,771 downwards.
TGGGGCAGCATCCCCGGAAGGCGGGGATACACCAACTCATTCTATCGCCCCCATCGACCACCCGCCCATTGCCGCCCCAACCTCGGGAAAATTGTGCACAACCTGACCGTTTGGGGAGTCGATTCGATCAATTGAGAGATATGATTCAGGGAATGACATTCTTTCAATCGATCTCGGAACAACTCCACAATCCCCTTTTCTCAACAAAAGGTTTTGGCCGGGGTGGGATGGACAATATTTTCATAAAAATACACTGGCTGATATCCTGTTCATTATGTCCCGTCTGTTTTCCCTTTTATTGATCCCGATTGTCCTTGCACCCCTGGTTCTCATTGATCCTTCGTATGGACAAGGCGGCCCGCCTCCCGCAACGGTGCGGGTGGATATTGCCCGCCTGGAATCCATTCAGCGCCAACGAATGGTGACGGGCAACATTGTGGCCCGGCGGCATTCCCGGATCGCCACTCAGGAGCCCGGCCTGTTGATCGAATTGCCGGTTCGGGAGGGGGAGGCCGTTACCAAGGGGCAGATGCTGGCGAAACTGGACAGCCGCCGCCTGCAGATCACCCTGCGGCAAACTCGGCAGGAACGGGAAGTTTTGCAGGCGACGATTCGCGAGCGAGCCGCTGAACTGGAGCGGGAGCAGGAAAATTCGGAAGCGGTTCGGGCGGCGTTCGAACGGGGAGCGGCCAATGCCAAGGAATTTCGGGATGCCACCGCCGACCTGACCACGGCCACCGCCCGCCTCACCCAGACCAAGAATCAATTGCTGGTGGTGGACGCCCGCATTGAATTCCTGGTTCAGCGTCTCGAAGACACCGAAATCCACGCCCCTTTCGCCGGGGTGGTGGTGGCCAGGTCTGTGGAGTTAGGGGAATGGGTGGATACCGGGGATACCATTCTCGAACTGGTGGCACAAAAACAGGTGGAGGCATGGCTGAATGTGCCGCAGGAATATCTCAGTCCGGTGCGCAATTCCAACGCTCCCGTGATGATGCAGGCGGATCCCTCGGGTCTGGCCTATCCCTCGCTCGAAGTTCGCCTGGTACCCACGATCAACCTTAAATCACGAACCTTCACCCTGATCGCAACCCTGGCCAATGCAGATGGAGCGCTGGCGCCGGGCATGTCGGTGCTGGGCTGGGTTCCCACGGGTGATCGCGAAGACCTGATGACCGTGCCGAAGAACGCGGTGCTGCGCAACGATCAGGGGCCGTATGTCTTTGTCGTGCAGTCAGGTGAAACCGATCAACCCGCGACAGTGGCTCTGATTCCCCTCTCACTGGAGTTTCCGCTGGGAGATCGATTCGCCGTGCAATGCGATCGGCTGCATGATGGCGACACCGTGGTGGTGGAGGGGAACGAACGGCTCTTTCCCACGGCGCCTATCATTGCCCTTCCTTCCGAGAAGCATTCCACTTCGCCAACGGATGCCCACGCCCCATGAAATTCATCGAGTTAATGATACGGCAGCCGGTGACCGTTGCGGTGGGTGTGGTGTTAATCATCATGGCGGGGCTGGTGGCCTTTCAGCGGTTGCCCATTCAACTCACGCCCAATGTGGATGACACCATAATTGCCGTGAGCACCATGTGGGAAGGAGCCAGCCCGGAGGAAGTGGAACAGAGCATTATCGAAAAGCAGGAGGAAAAACTTCAGGGGCTGGCCAATCTCCGGGCCATGACCAGTGAGAGCCAACAGGGGTTCGGGCGCATTCGTCTCGAGTTCATCGTGGGAACGAACAAGGACGATGCCCTGCGAGAAGTCAGCGATAAACTCCGCGAAGTGCCGGATTATCCCGAGCATGCGGATGAACCGATTGTCGAGGCCTCGGATCCCGATTCTCAGGATTACATCGCGTGGGTTGTGTTCGGGACCACCGATCCCGATTTTGATGTCCGTACCCTGCAGGATTTCGCGGAGGATCGCATCAAACCCGTGCTGGAGCGGGTAGAGGGGGTTTCGGAGGTCAATGTGCTGGGAGGACGGGAGCGGGAAGCCCAGATTCGCTTCGATCCTCTCCGCCTTGCCCGGTATGGAGTAACGCTGCGGCAACTGGTGAACGCCATTCAAGGAGCGAATCTCAATGTCTCTGGAGGGGAACTGCCCGATGCCAAGTTCAATGTGCGCCTGCGCACGGTCAGTCAATACGAATCCATCCGGGATGTGGAACAAACCATCATTGCCCACACCCCCGGCGGCCCGGTCTATCTCCGCGATCTCGCCACGGTGGTTGAAGGATTCAAGGAGCCGGGTAGTTTTGTACGCTCCCGGGGACGCCCGGTCATCGCCGTCAACGCTCAGCGGGAAGTGGGATCCAATGTGATGAAGGTTATGGAAGGGTTGCGGGGGGCGATTGTGGAGTTGAATGAACCGGGTGGAATTCTGGATGCGAAAAGCACGCTGCTCGGTCTTGATGGCAAACTGTATTTCACCCAGGCCTACGACCAGACGACCTATATCGACGATGCTCTGGGCCTGGTCCTCAACAACATCTGGTTTGGGGGCGGACTGGCGGTGCTGGTGCTGCTGCTTTTTCTCCGCTCCTTCTCCTCGGTTGGGATAATCGCTCTCGCCATTCCCATTTCCGTGGTGGGGGCCATTGTGACCATGGTGGCTCTGGGTCGTTCGGTGAATGTGATCAGTCTGGCGGGAATGGCCTTTGCCATCGGCATGGTGGTGGACAACTCCATCGTGGTGCTGGAGAATATTTTTCGTCATCTGGAACTGGGAAAATCCCCCCGGCAGGCGGCGCTGGATGGGGCGCGGGAAGTCTGGGCGGCGGTGCTGGCTTCCACCCTGACCACCATTGTGGTTTTTATACCCATCCTGCTGGTGCAGGACGAAGCAGGGCAACTTTTTCGGGACATTGCCCTGGCGATCTGCGCTGCGGTGGGTCTGAGTCTGCTGGTTTCCATTACGGTCATTCCTTCCGCCGGGGCCCGCCTGCTCAAGCCCCTTGCCCGGCCAAAATCAAATCAATCGGCGCATGCGAGCAGCCGTTTATCCGACTTTATCTCGAAAGTGATTTATCGATTGTGCGGCAGTGTACTGATCCGTATTGGCGTCGTCGGAGTGCTCACCGCCGCCTCTCTGGTGGGGAGTTACGCGCTGATGCCTCCCGTTGATTACCTGCCCGCCGGGAATCGTAATATTGTTTTCGGCCTGCTCATTCCTCCGCCCGGACACAATCTTCACCAATTGGAAACACTCGCCCAGCGGATTGAAAGCACGGTGGAGCCGTATTGGGAAGCGGGCCGGCACGATCCTGATTCTCCGGACTCCCGGAATGCCATCGCCTCACTTCCCGAGGTACCCACCTTCAACTGGATGCTGCAGGCCCCCGGGGATCCCGTGGTGCCTCCGCCTCTCGATAATTATTTTGTGGTGGGTATGGGGAGCGTTATGTTTCACGGTGGGATCAGCCAAGACCCCACCCGGGCGGTGGACATGATTCCTCTCTTTCAACATGCTACCCGGGCTGAGAATGCGCCCGGCGTGCTTGCCTTTGCGTTTCAACTTCCCCTGTTTCAACTGGGGGGTTCCACCGGGTCTGCGGTCAAGATTGATTTTTCGGGCGATAGTCTCGATCAGGTGTCAGCCGCCGCCACCGCAATGATGCTCGATCTCATGGGACAGTATGGCAACCAGACCGTACAACCCAGCCCCAGCAATTTCAGTATTTACGGCCCGGAACTCCGCATCACCCCGAAACTCCGTCGCCTATCCGAACTCGACATGACCCCCGCCGACCTCGGCCTCACGGCCCAGGCCCACGGAGACGGGACGATGGTGGGGGAATATCGTGTGGGGGGCGAGAGCATCGACCTCAAGCTTATCGCCAACAACGCGGTGGATCGAACGCTGATCGGGAACCTCGATGAGTTTCCCGTGGCAACGCCAGAGGGATTCGTGGTTCCCTTCAACACCCTGGGGACCTTTCAGCGCTTCAACAGCCCGGCCCAGATCAATCATGTGAATCGGCGTCGCTCGATTACTCTGTTGTTTACCCCGCCGCCGGGGATGCCGCTGCAGGAGGCCGTGGACACCATCGCGATCTCGATTGATGCCCACCGCGAGGCGGGGAGCATTTCACCGCAGGTCGCCACCGGGCTGGCCGGCTCTGCCAGCAAACTGGAGTCCGTACGGAAGGCCATGCTCGGCGACGGCACCCTCATCGGAACGCTGAATTCTTCGCTGGTCATGGCCTTGCTGGTGGTGTATCTCCTCATGTGCGTTCTGTTCCAGAGTTTCTGGTATCCCCTGGTCATCATGTTCAGCGTTCCCCTGGCCACGCTGGGGGGCTTTGCCGCCCTCTTCGGGGTTTTTCTCTGGAGTGTGTCCGACCGGTATATCCCCATGCAGTCTCTCGATGTGCTCACCATGCTGGGGTTTATTATTCTCATCGGAGTGGTGGTGAACAATGCGATTTTGATAATTCATCAGGCGTTGCACTTCATGCACGACCAATCCGACATGCCGGAGCATTTGACGGATCGCCACGAACCCCGCCGGGCTATTGCGGAAGCCGTGCGCACCCGAATCCGGCCGATTTTCATGAGCACGCTGACTTCCGTCGGAGCCATGTTCCCTCTCGTACTCATGCCCGGTTCCGGTTCGGAACTCTATCGGGGGCTGGGCAGCGTGGTGATCGGCGGGCTCCTGGTTTCGACCATCTTCACCATTCTCCTCGTTCCTCTGCTGTTCAGTCTGGTGCTCGACCTTCGCTCCCTGCTGACCAGACCATCGTCTCTCTCAACTGTTCCGGGCTGATATCCTGTGCGTATGTCTCGACCGTATTTCAATTTTATAACTCCCGCCCTGCTGATGGTCGCCCTCCCGCTCGGTTGTCAATCACCATTCGAGCAGGAACTTTCTCCCCTCTCGGCATCATTCTCCCGCGTCATGGATCGGGAACTCGAAGAAATCGAACAATTCACCCCACCTCCTGCGGAATCTGCTCCTCCCTTCAATCGAGCCGAAAACACCCTGGCGGATCGTCGCGACGAACTCGATGCCCTCAGTCCCGCCATGTCGGATGACGACTCGCCCACCTTTGATTCTGACTTGACCGGAAATCCCCAGCAGGAAGTGGCGCTTTCGCTGGAAGACGCCGTGGTCGCCGCGATTGAGCATAATCTCGATATTCGCCGCGCCCGATTGCAGCCGACGATCAATGAGGAAGATTTGGTCGCGGCGGAAGCAATTTTCGACGCTCTTTTCTTTGCCTCCGCCAACCTCACCCGCACCGATCAGCCGCAGGCCACTCCCGTGCTGGGGGGCATCCCCCTTGGGGCGCCCGTGTCCGTCTCGGAAAGCAATCGTTTTGAAACCGGCATCCGCAAACGATTGACCTCTGGAGGCAATGTTACCCTTTCCACCGATCTTTCCCGCTTCCGCACCCACACGCCCGGCTTCAACTTTTCTCCCGACCCTGCGTATACGACTGCCTTACGGTTGGGCTTGACGCAACCTCTGCTGCGGGGGTTTGGCCAGGATATTAATACCGCATCCATTCAACTGGCGGGGAATGCGGCGGATACAGCGGTGGCGGGGCTGCACGCGGAACTGCTGGCCCTCGCGGAGAAAGTGGAAATCGCCTACTGGAATCTGGCGTTCAGTCGGCGCAACTTGACGATCGTGCAGTGGCTGGTGGAGCAGGGGGAATCGGTGCGTCAGGTGCTCGAAGCCCGCCTTGAATTCGACACCCTTCCCGCCCAATACGCCGATGCGGTGGCCACGGTGGAACGCCGCCGGGCTGAGGTCATTCGAGCCACCCGGCAGGTGCGGGCGGCCTCAGATGTTTTGAAGCAACTCATTAACCGACCCGATCTTCCCCTCGGTTCCGAAAGCATACTGACCCCCACGACGGTTTTTCCCGATTCCCCCATCGCCCTCTCTCTCCGCGACATGCTCGAAACCGCCCTGCACAGGCGACCGGAAATCCGCCAATCCCTGCTCGCCATTGATGATGCGGACATCCGGCGACGAGTCGCGGATAATGCCGTGCTTCCTCTCTTGAATCTCACCGGGGAACTCGCCTACTTCGGCCTGAATGACGACCCCGGCTCATCATTCAACAACTCGCTGGACAATGAATTCATTGATTATGCCGTAGGACTTTCCCTGGAAATTCCCCTCGGGAATCGGGCGGCGGAGGCGGGTGCCCGCCGGGAACGGTTGCGACATGCTTCTTCAGTGATTGACTACGAACGCACGGTGCAGCGGGTGGTGTTGGAGGTGAAAGCCGCGCTGCGCGATGTGGCGGCGAATCATCGACTGGTGGCGGCGATGCGGTCGGTGAGGATTGCTCAGGCGGAAAACCTGCGGGCGTTGCTCGTGGAGGAGGAGATGATGGCGGGGCTGACCCCGACTTTTCTGAATCTCAAATTTCAACGGCAGGAAGGTCTGGCCAATGCCCGTCGGGAGGAAGTGCAGGCGCTGGTGAATTACGACAATGCGGTGGCGAATTTATACCGGGCCCTGGGGACGGGCCTGGAAATGAAGGGCATTCAGTTTCCGCAGGCCGGAGTGGATGGGGCTTCATCAGGATCTGAAGATGCCCCGGATTCTTGAACCAACCGAAAAGGCCATTGCGGAAGTTGTTCAAGTTTTAAAAAGCGGGAGCATAGTGGGACTGCCGACGGAAACGGTGTATGGGTTGGCGGCGAACACCTTCTGCGTGCAGGCATTGCAGAGGGTGTATGAACTGAAGGGACGGCCGACAAACAATCCCCTGATCGCCCATGTGCTGAGTGTGGACCAGGCGCGGTCGCTCACACGGGATTGGGATGATCTTTGTGAAACTCTAACGGCGCAATTCTGGCCGGGGCCGTTGACCATCATCGTGAATAAACTTGCAGAAATCCCCGCTGAAGCCACGGCGGGATTGAGCACCATCGCCATTCGCGCTCCGGATCATGCCGTGTGCCGAAGGGTGCTGGAGCAATTTGGAGGTCCGCTCTCTGCCCCATCGGCGAATCGCTCGGGGTTTATTTCCCCGACGAGTGCAGGCCATGTGGCAGAGGATTTTAGTGATGTGCCGGGGGCTAAAAACCTGCTGATTGTGGATGGAGGCCCGTGTTCATTGGGAATCGAGTCCACCGTGCTGGACTTATCACAAGCGACTCCCCGTATTCTCCGCCCCGGCAGCATTTCGGCAGAACAATTGCGTGAAGTGATCGGGGATGTCGGAGAATTTCGCATCGAAAGCCAAAACGCCTCGCCGGGAACCAGCATGCGGCATTACGCCCCCCGCACCCCGACCGAACTCGTATCGACTAAAGACCTGAGCCAGCGATTGAAGAAGGAAGAGGAGGGATGCGTGGTGCTGGGGTTTGCGAGGAGTGAAGTCCCACCGCCTCATTATTTCATCACCATGCCGGAGGAAGCAGAGCAATACGCCGCCGCACTCTATGAAGCGCTGCGCCGGGCGGATGACATGGGAGGCAAACGAATTCTGATCGTGCAACCTCCGAAATTAATGTCCCCCGATCCCTGGAACGCGATCCGGGATCGGTTGCGGCGAGCCACCGGTGGGATATGATCAATTTCCCGTCAAGGTTTTGAATTAATACAATATCGGGATTCCATAAACGGACTTTCACCTGATGTCATCGTTTCTCTCCCGGAAAATGTTGGAAATTAAGAAGCAGGGAAACCAGTATGCACTCACGATTGAGTATGACTATCCCTGCCGGACATGCGGCTATAACTGCCGGGGACTGAACTTCGGTCGCAATTGTCCGGAATGCGGCAATCGAATTCAGCC
>CAZLXE010000046.1:11073-15882 GCA_964563005.1 uncultured Isosphaeraceae bacterium | reverse complement strand
ACCCCGACTTCTTCTTAACTTGCTCCAGCGTCGCCTTGAACTCGCAACTCCCGATATCCAGATCATTAATCGTCATCGTCTCCGGATCCATCGCGTTCCGCTCCCGAATCGTAACCGGATCAATCCCCAATTCATCCGCCACCATCCCCAGCAAACACTCAAACGCAAACCGCGGCTGGGGAACCCCATGCCCCCGCATCGCCCCGCACGCCGGCTTGTTCGTCATCACCCGATACCCGTCATACCGATACGCCGGCAGATGATACAGCGTCGGAATCATGCTCCCCGCATAATAAGCCGTCGCCACCCCGAATGAAGAATAAGCCCCCCCATCCAGATAAATCTCGCTCTTGAACGCCTTGATCTTCCCTTCCTCATCCACCCCCAATTTGAACTTCATGTGCTGCTTGTGCCGACCCCGGCCATACCGGAACATCTCCTCCCGCGAATACACCATCTTCACCGGCCGCCCCGTTTCCCTCGCCAGCAAAGCCGAGCAGATATCCAAAGGCGTCGTCGCCGCCTTCCCCCCGAACCCCCCGCCCACCGCCGGCCGAATGATCCGAATCCTCCCCAATGGCAGATGCAGCACATGCGCCATCATGTACTGCACATAATGCGGCACCTGCGTAGATGTATACAAAACCAGCGTCCCGTCATGCTCCCAGTCCGCAATCGAAGCGTGCGGCTCCATCGGGCACTGATAAATATGATTCCCCGTAAAGGTCTCCTCCTTCACCAGGAAAGATTCCGCAAACCCCTCCTCCACCTCCCCGAACACCTGCTCCACATGCGTATTGATATTCCCCTTAAACCTGTCGTTCACTAACGGCGCCCCTTCCGCGATGGCTTGCTCCGGATCCAAAACTGGCGTCAACTCCTCAAACTCCACCTCGATCAATTTCAATGCCTCCGCCGCCGTCCGCTCATCCACCGCCGCCACCGCCGCCACCGGATCCCCCACATGCCGTACTTTCGTTTTTGCAAGCACATCTTCGTCGTACCGAGCCGGCGAAACCCCATGCTTCGTGTCCGTCACATCTTGTCCCGTCAATACCGCCAAAACGCCCGGCAAGGCCCGCGCCTTCGTCACATCAACCCTCTTCAGCAAACCATGAGCAATCGGCGACCCCAGAATCTTCCCGTAACACATATTCGGCAACTTGATATCGTCGGTGTACTGCGCCCGCCCCGTCACCTTGTCCGCGGCATCCACCCGAGGAATCGACACCCCTACATTCGTCGCCTTTTCCTCCCCCGAATTTACGCCGGCGACCACCGAACTCACCCCATTTTGCCCCGAAACCATGTTTTTCGGGGGTGTTTTTGTGCAAAATCCTCCTCTACCATAGTTCGCGCAACGCGTCATCGCCTTCATAATTCCGCCATAACCCGTGCAACGACAAATGTTTCCGGCCAAGGCCTCCTTGATCTCCCCTGTACTCGGGTCAGAGCACTTCGAGAGCAGTGCCGACCCCGCCAGAACCATCCCCGGCGTACAGAATCCACACTGCACCCCTCCCTCCCCTATAAACGCTTGCTGCAAAGGACTTAACGCCCCATTCTCCGCCACTCCCTCAATCGTCTTAATCTCCTTCCCCTCCAACGATAAAGCCAGTACCAGACAGGAGTTAACCGGCTCCCCCTCCACCAGCACCGTGCACGCCCCGCAATCCCCCACCCCGCACCCCTTCTTCGCCCCCGTCAGTCCGATTTTCTCCCTGAGTACCTCCAGAAGTGTATCCGCCGGCTCCACCGCCACCGTATGCAACTGCTTATTAATATTGAGTTTACAAACCACAGTCATGACTTTACCTCCCCACACTTATGATAAGCCCGCTCAAGAGCCCGTCTGGCTAAGACCCCCACCACCTCCCGCCGATACGCCGCCGAACCTCTTATGTCAGAAATCGGTGTCGCCGCCCCCATCGCCAGATCAGCCGCCGCCGAAACAACCTCATCCGTAAGCCGCTGTCCCACAAGAATTTCCGAAACTCCATCCACCAATCTTGGTGTCGGAGAAACCGCCGCCAACCCCATCCGCGCTTTCATAACTTTCCCCCCCGGCTCATCCAGTTCTAATCCCACCGCCACCCCCGCCACCGCAATCGCATTCCCGTTACGCAGCGCAAACCGCTCATAAGCCGCGCCACTGCAACCACTTGCAGCAGGCACCAGAATCGCAACTAAAATCTCATCCTCCCCCAGAACCGTCTCCCGAGGCCCCTTATACAATTCCTCCAGCGGAAATTCCCGGTAACCCCTTGGCGACCATACCTTTACAGATGCATTCATACACATCAGAATCGGCGGCAGATCCGCGCAAGGTACTGCCCCCGCTAGGTTTCCGCCGATTGTCGCCATATTCCGAATCTGCGTCGCCGCCATTTCTCCCGCCGCCTCCAGTATCGCCGTAAACCCTTTATTGACAACAGTTGAGCGCAGCAACTCCCCGATCGTCGTCATCGCCCCGATCCGAATCCCCCCCTCCGTAACCTCGATCCCCCGTAAGTCCTTGATTTTACTGAGGGATACAAGATGCCTCACCCGAAACCGCTCCGTTTTCAGGTCCACCAGAATATCCGTCCCCCCCGCCATAAGTCGAGCATCCACACCATGTTGCGCCATCAACCCCGCCGCCTGGTCGAGTGTATCCGCTTCATGGTATTCCAAAGTGGGTAAATGCATAAGAAATAATCCCTAAATCTCTGTCTCCACCACATTTACCGATCCAATCAAGCCCGACAAAAACTGATCCGCAATCTGCCTCGCCAAAACCGCCGCCGACCGATCCTGATCCGGGTGATACCATCGATAAAGCCAATTAAGCGCCCCGAATAAAGTCATGGTGGCAATATGTAAATCCAATGATGAACTTGGGTTATGCTCCTGCACAATTTTATAAAGGACTGATCGCACCAACTCGTAATACTCCCGGCGAATCCCCCGCGTCTCCTCATACGCCGCCCCACTCAGCGAATCCAACTCATGTGAACATACCTTCAGTGCGGCCATGTTGTTACAGAAATATCCCACATGCGCCCGGATCATTTTCCGCAACTGCTCCACCGGATCATCAACCCCATAAAGCTTTTCCCGCAAATTACTTAGCAAAGAAGTAAACGCCCGGAACTGAATCAAAAACAGAATCTTCTCCTTGCCATCAAAGTAATGGTAAAGCCCAGCCAGACTTACGCCCGATTCCCGAGCCACCGCCCGCATGGACGCCTTTTCATATCCCTCCCGGGCAAATACTCGCGTAGCCGCGGCCAGAATGTGATTCAGCCGCTCATCATATGATTCACGGCCTTGGCCATTGTGCGGCTGGGCAGCGGCATTGTCGAACACTTGTTCGGATTTATGGATATCCATGGCGATCCTTAGCCGGGCGTGATCCGATCATTCAATACCCTATGATGCCCACCTAATCTTCGTTCGTCAAGTTAAATATCCAATATTTCTCTTGACAAGTGGATTCACCGCGTCCATAATCAGGAAACGACGACCGCGATATCTCTAGTATGCCTTGTGACAGGCCAGAATATTGCGGCACAAAACCGAACAATCGTTCGATCAAATTTGGCGACACTTCTTTCCTGCATTGGAGATTTCTCGATGAGCCACTTCCCACCCCGCACTTCCGGATCCTTCAAATTCCAGGATATCTCCTACAAAAAAGATGGCTGGGTCGCCACCATCACCATCAACCGCCCCCATAATTTTAACGCCTACAGCACTCCCGCTCTGGAAGAACTGGCGACGGCGTTCCAGGATGCTTCCTGGGATGACCGGATCGCGGTGGTGATTTTTACGGGCGAGGGATTCAAGTCATTCTGTACCGGCGGAGATGTGAAGGAATACCAGGCGGATTACACGCAGAAGCCGCGGGATTACTGGAAATACATGTGCCGGTTCAAGAATTACATCGAGTCGATCACGAATTGCTCGAAGCCGGTGATCGCGCGGCTGAACGGGATGGCGGTGGGCGGGGGGAACGAAAGTCAGTTGGCGTGTGATCTCGGGGTGATGGGGGAGCATGCGTTCATCGCCCAGGTGGGGACGGGTGTGGGCTCGGTAGCGTGCGGGGGATCGACGCAGTGGCTGCCTTTGCATGTGGGGGATCGCACGGCACGGGGGATTCTGTTTTTGAATCAGCGGTATCCGGCGTTCACTTCGCTCTCCATGGGACTGGTGAATGCAGTCATTCCGACGGTGAAGGGGCCGGATGGTGAATTCATCACGCGGTTCACGAACGGGCGGACTTATCTGGCGGATTGGAATGTCGATCCGTGGGATTCGCCGTTTGAGAATCGGGCCACGGCGGCGGAGATCAAAAATGCACTGAAGGGGAAGGAGGGTTACTCGGTTGATCTCTCCCTGATGGACGAGGTGCTGGCGGATTTGTGTGACCAGATTGTCAACAAGTTCTTTGAATGCACGCGATACACGAAATCTCAGGTGAATTTCTGGAAGGACACGGCGTGGCACTCGACGGTGGGGCATGCCCGGGACTGGCTGGCGACGCATTACACGAGTCTGGAGCCGTATGAGGGCATGACAGCATTCGTGGAGAAACGGAAGGCAGATTATGTGGGGATGCGGGAACGGGCGGCGGATCCGAACGGGTCGAGCGAATTCCTGTGGGGGCCGTATTCCCTGGAGTGCCCGGAGTGCGGGGCGAAGGGGATGCCGAATCAGTTTGAGCATTGCGGCAAGTGCGGAGCGGCACTGGCGGTGGCTATGGCTTCTTCGTAATTTTGTTCACCACAGAGGCACAGAGGACACAGAGTTTGGAATTTGTTTAAGGCA
>CAZLXE010000046.1:7209-10973 GCA_964563005.1 uncultured Isosphaeraceae bacterium | reverse complement strand
TATGACGGATGATCGGAAACGAGCTTTGGTGACGGGGGGTTCGAGCGGGATTGGCCGCGGGGTGGCCGGTGCGCTGGCTCGGGAGGGGTGTGATGTGGGAATTTTCTACTTAGGATCACCGGAAGATGGCGTATCCGTGGTGAAGGAGATTGAATCTTTCGGGGGTCGGTCGTGGTCGCGAATCGGGGATGTTTCTGATTCGGCCGTGGCTCAGCATGCAATGGATGAATTTGTGGAGGAATTCGGGGGGATTGACATTCTGGTGAACAGTGCGGGGATTTTTCAAGATCGGGTAATCTGGAAGATGACGGATGAGGACTGGGGGCGGGTGATTGAGGTCGATCTGACTGGTGTATTCAACTTTTGCCGGGCGGCGGCGCCGGTCATGAGGACGCAAAATTCAGGATCGATCGTAAACATCTCGAGCATCAACGGGCTTCGGGGAAAGTTCGGGCAAACGAATTACGCGGCGGCAAAGGCGGGGGTGATCGGATTGACAAAATCGCTGGCCAAGGAGATGGCGCGGTCGGGAGTCACGGTGAACGCGGTGGCCCCGGGAATGATCGACACACCCATTCTCGAGGGGATGCCCAAGGAAGAACTTGCGAAGGCGGTGGAGGAGATTCTGCTGGGACGGGTGGGGACGGTGGAGGATGTGGCGGGAACGGTGGCATTTTTATGTAGCGAACGGGCAAGGTTTATTACGGGGGAAGTGATTCGGGTGGATGGGGGGCAGTACATCTGAGAGCAACACCATGAGCGACTACCAGTATTTTCAACTGAATATCAAGGATGGGCTTGCGGAGATTATGATGAATCTGCCGCCGCTGAATATTCTGGACAATCCGATGATGGAGGAGTTCAACGACCTGCTGAAGGGGTTGGTGAACGATGAGAATCTGGCGGCAATTGTAATCGGAGCTACCGGAAAGGCATTCAGCGCAGGGGTGGATGTGGGGGATCATTCGGATGACAAGGTCGCGGACATGATTCGCTTGTTTCACGGGATTTTCCGAAAGTTAGCCATGACCGACGCCCTGACCATTGCGGCGGTGCAGGGGGCGGCGCTGGGAGGCGGCTGCGAACTGGCCTGCTTCTGCGACATCGTGCTGGCGTCCGATCGGGCAAAATTCGGTCAGCCGGAGGTGCAAGTGGGGGTGTTCCCGCCGGTGGCGGCGAGCATTCTGCCTTTGCAGGTGGGGGTGAAGAAGGCGATTGAACTCAATGCCCTGGGGGAGACGATCCGGGCGGATGAAGCGCTGCGGATCGGACTGGTGAATCAGGTGTATCCCCGAGAGGAATTTGAGATGAGCGTGGAAAACTACTTGAATCATATCCGGGGCTTGTCGCGACCGGTGGTGCGGCTGGCGAAGAAGGCGACGGTTTTGGTGGCGCGGGAGCAGATTCTGGAGCATCTGGATCGGGCGGAGGAGATTTATCTGAATGATCTGATGAAGTTGTCGGATGCGCACGAAGGCATTGCGGCGTTCATGGAAAAACGAGTGCCGGAGTGGACACATGGGTGATTTTATTTTTACCACAGAGCACACAGAGAGCACAGAGTTTGGAATTTAGTTAAGCACCAAGGCATCTAGTGATGGAAACAAAGCATCAAGACATACGGCACGACCTTCCGCTTCGCTCCAGGTCGTGGCACCAGCTACGAGGGCACGGTTTAGTTACGAAAGGTTAATATTATGAAGGCAGCAGTATTTCACGGTGTTGAGGATGGGCTTCGGGTGGAAGATATTCCCATTCCGGGGGTGGGGCCGGATCAGGTGCTGGTGAAGGTGGCGGCGTGCGGGGCGTGCCATACGGATCTGCATTACATCGAGCACGGGGTGCCGACCTTCAAGAAGCCACCCCTCGTGCTGGGGCATGAGGCCTCGGGCGTGGTGGAGGAAGTCGGGGTGGATGTGGATAATGTGAAGCAGGGGCAGCGGGTGTTGATTCCGGCGGTATTGACCTGCGGAAAGTGCAAGTTCTGCCGCATGGGTCGGGAGAACATCTGTAGCGATATGAAGATGCTGGGGAATCACTTTGACGGGGCGTATGCGGAATTTGTGTGCGTGCCTGCGAAGGATGTGCTGAATCTGCCGGAGTCGATTCCGCTGGAGGACGCTTCGATCATTGCGGACGCCCTTTCTACGCCGTATCACGCGGTGAAGAATCGGGCGAAGGTGCGCCCCGGGGATGTGGTGGTGGTGTACGGCTGTGGGGGTGTGGGGATCAGCGCGGTGCAACTGGCGGCAGGGGTGGGGGCGAAGGTGATTGCGGTGGACATCAACGAGAAGAAACTGGAATGGGCGAAGGCGTTCGGGGCGTCTGAAGTGGTGAATGCCTCCGAGGTGGAACGGGTGAGCAAAGCGATTAAAAAAATGACGGGGGGCGGGGCGGATATTGCCATCGAGGTGATCGGGAATCCGCGAACGATTGAAGAGGCGTTTGAGAGCGTGCGAATCGGGGGACGGCTGTGTGTGGTGGGATATACCCACGAGGCGATTTCGATCGTGGCGGGGAAGATCATGTTTAAAGAATTGGAGATTGTGGGTTCATTGGGCTGTCCCCCCGGCGAGTATGTGCCGCTGATCCGGATGGTGGAACTGGGAAAAATTGATGTAACAAAACTGGTGACGCACCGGTTTTCTCTGGATGAGATTCAGGGGGCGTTTGATGTGATGAAGGAAGGTGGTTCGTTGCGGTCTATCGTGATTCCTTGAGTTCAATTCACCACAGAGCCGCAAAGGACACAGAGTTAGGATTATTTATGAGGCAACAAACATCAAGACAAACGGCACGACCTTCCGCCCTGCTCCAGATCGTGGCACCGGTTGATTGGATTTGAGTTTTATGGTTGAGACAGTCGTTAAAAAGCGGGTGGAGATCAAGGCGCAGGAGCGTCTGCGGGAGTTGATGCGCGATTATTTTCTCGATCTGGATGCGGCGGCGCAGGATCCGGGGCGGCGGGTGGCGTGGTGTACTTCGGTGGGGCCGTGCGAGATTCTGGTGGCGATGGGGTTTGAGGTATTCTTTCCGGAGAATCACGGGGCGCTGCTGGGGGCCCGGAAGGTGAGCCACGAATATATTCCGAGGGCGGCGGGAGTGGGGTATTGCCCGGAGTCGTGTTCGTATATGAACAGTGATATCGGGGCGTCGCTGGCGGGGTACAGTCCGCTCAAGGAAATCTATGGGGTGCAGCCGCCGCAGCCGGATTTGCTGGCCTATAGCACGAATCAGTGCCGGGAGGTTCAGGACTGGTTTGATTATTTCGGGCGGCGGCACGAGTCGAAGGTTATGGGGGTGTGTCCGCCGACCCATCTGGGCGAAGTTTCGGAAGACTGCGTATCGTTTGTGCGGGGGCAACTGGCGGAGTTGGTTACGAGGATTGAAGGAGAGTTTGGTCTGAAGATGGACTGGTCGCGGTTGGAGGAAGTGGTGGCGCTGTCCAGCCGGGCGAGTTCTTTGTGGCGGGAGGTTTTGGATACCGCGATCAAGCAACCGGCACCGCTGTCGTTCTGGGACGGATTGATTCACATGGCGCCGGTAATTCTGATGCGTGGTTCACAGACAGCGGTGGATTATTATGAATTGCTGCTGGCCGAGATGAACGAGCGGGTGGCGGAAGGGGTGGGGGCGGTTCCCGAGGAACGCTGGCGGGTGTATTGGGAAGGGATGCCGATCTGGCCGAAGATCCGGGAGTTGTCGGAGAAGTTCTTCGATCTGCGGGCGGCGGTGGTGGCGAGCACTTACTGCAATTCGTGGGC
>CAZLXE010000046.1:0-7109 GCA_964563005.1 uncultured Isosphaeraceae bacterium | reverse complement strand
CGAGCGGTTCTCCATCGATGGGGCGATTTTTCACAACGCCCGAACCTGCCCCAACAATACGAATTCGCGTTTCGGAATGGCGCAGCGGCTGCGGGAAAAATTGGATCTGCCCATTCTGGTGATTGATGGGGACTTGGCGGACAGCCGGTTCTTTTCCACCGCCCAGACGATGACGAACCTGGAGGCGTTTGTGGAGCAACTGGAGGAGCGGGCCGGATGACTGAAGCAAAACGATATTTTGCGGGCGTGGATGCGGGTTCTTCGGCGACGAAGTGCGTGGTGGTGGATGAATCAGGAACACTGCTCGGTCATCATGTGGTGTCTTCCGGCTTTGATTATGCCGAGGCCGGCGAGCAGGCGTTGCTGGGGGCGCTGGACCGGGCGGGGGTGGAGCGGGAAGACATAGCAGCATGTATTTCCACGGGATACGGGCGGGAGAGCATTGCCTTCGCCGAGCGCCATCTTACGGAGATCACCTGTCATGCCCGGGGAGCGCGGGCGTGGTATCCCGAGGTGCGGCACATCATCGACATCGGGGGACAGGACACGAAGATCATCCGGTTGAGCGAAAAGGGTCAGATGGCGGACTACCGGATGAACGCAAAGTGTGCGGCGGGGACGGGAACTTTTCTGGAGTCCATCGCGGTGAAACTGGGGATGACCCTGAAGGATGTGGATGGCCTGGCGATGAGTTCCGAGGCGAGTACGACGATTAATAGTTATTGCACCGTGTTCGCAGGGACGGAGGTTCTGGAGCGGATCAAGGCGGGGGATGCCCGGGAGGATATTGCCATGGGGTTGTTCCGGTCGATCGCCTCGCGGATGCGGGAGATGATGGCGGAGCACGACGGGGCGGTGGCGGCGACGGGGGGCGTGGTGGCGCATTGCCGGGCGATGGTGCGAGCGTTGGAAGAGGTGTTGGAGACCAAGGTGTTTCTGCCGCCCCGTCCTCAACATGCGGGGGCGTTCGGGGCGGCGTTGCTGGCGGGGGAGGGTATTCAGAAACAGAAACTTGCGTTGAAATCGACCATGGAGTGCGGCGAACGATGTTGAAACAAGGACATCTCGGCATTCATCCTCCCGGCGCGCTGGGGGTGGGGTTCTTCATGCATGCGGGGGCGGATTGTCTTGTGGGCCGCACGGGAGACGGAATTACGCACCTGTTGAAGGAAGCAGGGGCGATACGAGTGGCGGATGTGGGAGATTCCAGGGAGGAGATTCGGTCGATATCGCTCAAGGGTCGGGTCTATACAAATCTCCTGGAGGCAGAGGCGCGGGAGGGGCTGCCGGAGGTTTTGTTCGTGTGCTGCAATCCGGATCAGTTGGGATTGTTCACCGGGGAATTGACGCGGTTTCTGGAGAATCTGGCGGAACGGGGAAAGTTGCAATCGGAACAGGATATTGAAAAACGGGTACCCATTCTCTTCATTCTTCCCAACGGGATTCTGATGGAGCAGACGCTGGAAACTTATCGGGGGCAGATTACGGAGTCGATGTTGATGGATCGCCTGCCGGGAGTGACGGAGTCCATGGTGGAGCAATTGATGGATCGGGTCGTGCGGGGGATTTCCCTGCAGGCGGGGGGACGGCGGGGGCAGGGAAAAGAGACGGTGTATCTGTTGGAGCGGAAGGGGATGGTGCTGTTTGCGGGCGGGGGTAATGCGGAGCGGGATCGGGTGGAGGCGATAGTCGGCGGGCACGGGTATCCGTTCCGACATGTCAAGGGGGTGCCGGGGACGCGAATCGAGTTTGACAAGGCGATGATCTCAATCGTCCTGAATGTGGGGGGATTGATTTACATGGTGAAGGAAAGCGGCGAACTGATTGATCTGCGAATGGGGGAGTTGTGCGAGGATGGGTCGAAACAGAAATTTGTGGAGGAAGTAACGCGGGCGGTGTTTGCGGTCGGAGTGGCGATCGGGGCGTATCCGGAGGATGCCTCGTACGAAGAAGTGTGGGCAGAGCATCGGGCGACGATTATGAAATTCAAGGGGCATGTAACGAGTTCGGTGAAGAGTTTTCGGGAGGGATTGGAGCGGGGGCTGCATTCGGTGAAGTTATTTACGAACGAGGAATGGATTCTGACCCCGCTGCGTCGGTATGCCGCGAACGCGGGGATGGCGCAGGAAGAGAAGTTGTTTTCGGCGTTGGCCCATCGGGTGCAGCACTCGATGGCGCGGGCGATTAAATATGTCAATGAGTCACCGGGGAGGAACGGCACCAGGAGGTCCGCCATGAAACTGGCCGCACAACGGAATATCAGCATTGATCTGTATGAATCGGGTGAAGAGGATGTGGTGCTGGTGGGGACTTTTCTGGATGGGGAGCACCTGATTAAACTCGAAGTAAGCGTACATCTGCCGGATGAGCAGATTACGCGGAGTGAACTCCAGATGATCCGGTCGCCTTTTCCGGTGTGCCGGGAGGTGGAGCAGGCGGCAGAGCGACTGGTGGGATTGCGGATCGAACGGGGAGTGCTGGGCGAAATCGGTCGGCGCATCGGGGGACGGGCGGGGTGCTCGCATATCCGGGAGTTGGCAACAAGCATCGTGCATTTCATGGCCGTACATCTGGTGCGGAAACGGGCGGGGTTTGATCCATTCGGAGAGGAATATGCGCATACGCCCAAGGATGAGCAGTTCAGCCGCACCCGCGAATTATTGAAGGACTCGTGCCTGGCGTTTTGTCAAACAACCTCGGCGGGGCTGGATGAATGCATCGGCATTCGGCGGGTGGGTGAAGATCATGCGTGCCCGATTCCGTTGGGCGAGCACGAACCATCGATGGGAGTGCTGGTGCGGGATCGGGCGAAGCAGGGTGGGGAGCGGGTCTATGTGCGGTATCGGGAGGGGGATCGCGAGATTTCGGTATCGTGGAAGGCGTTCGGGGAGACGGTGTTTCGAATTGCCAGCCATCTGATCGATCACGACATCCGGCCGGGGGATCGGATTGCCATGATTTCGGAGAACCGGGTAGAGATGTTCATATTTGAAATGGCGGTGATGGCGATCGGGGCGGTTTCCGTGCCGGTGTTTGCGGGGTATCACGCGGCCCAGGTGGGGTACATGTTGCGCCATGCCCGACCGAAAGTGGTGGTGGTGTCGGGAATGCATCAATTGGAAAAAATCGAGCGCGATCGGCATGCGGGAATCGAGCGGTATTTCGCCATGGATTTCGACGAGCGATGCGGGGAGTGGGGAGCGGCTGATTTTTCGGAATTGACGAAATCGGGAGGCGCCATGCCGCTGGAACTGGAAGCGCGAGTTGAAGCAGTGAAGCCGGATGATCTGTGCCTGATCATGTACACCTCGGGAACGACCGGACCGCCGAAGGGGGTGAAGTTGACTCACGGCAACCTGATTTCGCAGCAGAAGGCACTGTCGTTGTTGTGGAAGGTCGATGAGGAGGATGCGTTTATGAGTTACCTGCCGTGGCATCACAGTTTCGGGGGGTTATTCGAGCGGTTCATGACGCTGTACCGGGGCTGCGAGTTGTGCCTGGATGATTCGCGGGGTCGGGATACGAAGCGGATGCTGGACAACTGGCGAGCGTTCAAACCGTCGATCTTTTTCAGTGTGCCCCGAGTGCATGAGATGCTGTTAGTTGCCTGCCGTGAGAATAAAGAGATTGATGCCATGGTCTTCGGGGGTCGGCTGCGGTTGGTGTTCACAGCGGGGGCGGCCCTGCCCGCGCCGGTGGAGGCGCAATATCGCGATCGGAAGATCCCGGTATACGAAGGGTGGGGATTGACAGAAACATCCCCCTGCGTAACGGTGACGGATCCCACGAGCGAGTGGCGAAGCGGGTATGTCGGTTTCCCCATTCCCGGCGTTACAGTGCGGGTGGATGGGGATCAGGAAGTTCTGGTGAAGGGGGCGAATGTGATGACGGGATACCTGGATGATGAAGACGCAACCTCGCGGGTGATCGATGAGGACGGCTGGTTCCATACGGGCGATCTGGGGGAATTCACGCCCTACGGCCTGCGAATTTTCGGGCGCAGAGACGGGGCGTTCAAATTGACGACCGGCGAAAAAGTGCATCCGCAAAGGGTGGAAAGCACTCTGGTGAATGAATCGCCTTTCATCAGCACGGCGGTTGTCGTAGGGAACGGAAAGAACTTTGTGGGGTCGCTGATTTATCCCAATTTTTCGCGGCTTAAAGAATGGGCGCAGGAACGAGGAATGACCACTGGCTCATTGACGGAAGAGCCGGAGGTACGGGCGCTGTTCGCGGCAGAGATCGACCGGGTGAATCCCAAAATTGAAGTGAAGTATCAGCGGGTGCGCCGAGTGGTGCTCGCGGATCGGGCTCCCTCACTGGAACGGGGGGAATTGACCCCCTCGGCAAAAATCGTGCGGGCGCGGGTGTTCGATTCTTTCAAGCATGAGTTTGATGAATTGTTCAAGCCCTCGCCTTCGGAATGGGTGATTGAAATCATGGAACCGGAATTACAGAAAGCATAAACAGTGAGTCGAAACGGATTTCCCGAAATTGTGATTGTCGGCGCCGCCCGCACCCCGGTGGGGGTGAAGTGTGGCACGCTGAGTGGTTTTGCCGCGGAAGACCTTGCGGTGCTGGCGGGGGATGAAGCCATCCGGCGAAGCGGAGCCGCGACCGACACGATTGATGCGGCGGTGGGAGCAAATGTGTATCAATTCACCGACCCCGGCGGACAGGACATCTATTTTCCCCGCAATGTGGGTCTGCGCTGCGGTCTCCGCACGGAAACCCCGGCCATGATGGTGCAACGGATCTGCGGCTCGGGAATTCAGACGATCATCAATGGATTCTCACAGATCGCCTTACCTTCCGAAGTGGACGACACCCGAATGACCCTGTGTTTCGGAGCGGAAACCATGTCGCGGGGGCCGCAGATCAACCATTCGCCCCGGGTGTCGGCGGCCCAGTTCTGGGAGTTCAAACCGAATGGAAAACCCGATGACTCGATCCTCGCGGGATTAAACCACGATCTCGCCCATACCACCATGATGCTGACCGCAGATGAATACGGGGCGCAGACCGGAGTAACGAGGTCGGAATGCGATGAATTTGCCGAGCAGTCGCATCGGCGGGCCAGGGAAGCAAACCGGGAAAGTCATCTCAATAACGGCGATCGTTTGAAAGGCCTGTTCGCCCTCGATGCGCCGGATCGCTCGGGGCGGCCGGTGCGATTAGCCCGGGATGAGTGCGTGCGGGATACCACCTTGGAAGAACTAACCGGATTGCGCGGATTTACCCCGCATGGTCTGGTCTCGCCGGGGAACGCCAGCGAGATCAGCGACGGGGCGGCGGCGGTGCTGCTGGCGGATAAGAAACGGGCGGAAGAGCTCGGGTTGTCGGGACGCTTCGCCATCGCCGGGTTTGCGGCCAGCGGGGTAGACCCGAGGATCATGGGGCAGGGGCCGGTGCCGTCTATTCAAAAGGCGCTCGATAAAACGGGCCTGAAACAGGAGGACATCGGTTTATGGGAGATCAACGAGGCGTTCGCAGCTCAGTATCTCGGAGTGGAAAAGGAATTGGGGCTGGATCGGGAAAAAGTAAATGTCAACGGGGGAGCCATCGCCATCGGCCACCCCCTCGGAGCCACCGGGGCGCGCCTGGTGGTGGATCTGATGTATGAAATGGAACGACGAGGGGCAAAATATGGCTGCGCTTCCGCCTGCATCGGCGGCGGACAGGGCGTGGCCATCATTCTCAAAGACACGGAGCAATCCTGATATGAACCAGGCGTTTTCATTCGGCGATAAAACTCTCGATCCGGCGGTGCAGCGCATCAACACCATCAAGCGGGTGGCAGTGATCGGAGCAGGAACGATGGGCCAAGGCATCGCTATCGACCTGCTTCGGAAAACGAATTATGAAGTTGTCCTGCTGGATGTGCAGCAGAACGCCCTGGATCGGGCAAAGGAGAAACTGGAAGCCCTGTGGGCAGGTGACCTCAAAGGGGCGCGGCTGCGGCAGGAAGATGTGGATGCCCTCCAGGCCCGAACGATTTATACCCAGACCTATGATGATTTAAAAAACTCAGACATCATCTGGGAAGTCGCTACCGAACGAGCAGAAATCAAAGAAAAGATTTTCGGATTGATCGAAAACGCGGTGGAGCCGGACTCACTCGCCGCTCTCTTCTCGAACACTTCTTCGCACACCACGGCGGAGCTGGCGGCCCTCTTCACCAAAGAGGCATACCGCGAAAAGTTCCTCACCGTCCATGGCTATTTCCCCTTTGAAGCAAATCGACTCATCGATGTCATGAAGGGGAAATTCGCCTCGGAAGAAACCTTCCGTCTCGGGGTGGTGTTTGCGGATCAGATTCTGGAAAAAACCGTAATCGCCCTCGAACGGGATCATCACGGCTATCTCACCGATCCCATCTTCCAGGCCATGGCCGCCATCGTGTCGTGGGATGTCAAAACGGGGCGGGATATTGTGTCGCTGGGTGGGGTGTGGGATCTGTTCACGGCGAATCCGTTTTCGGTGCTGGATCAGACGGGGCACATGCCCTACACCGAATCATCGCGCCATCTCGGACAGGCGCTTCCCGCAGATGATCGACTCCGGAATCTCTATATTCGGGAGGGCATGCACTATCCTGATTGGATCACCACCCTGGAAAAGAACGGTTCCAGTGGTGTGAACAGCCCTCAGAAAAAAGGGTTCTATCGTTGGAATGAAAAAGGTCGTCCGGAAGGCGTCTTCGATCCAGCGAAGGGAGACTATGCCGCAATCGAAGAAATTTCCCGCAAGGAATACTGGTCATATTACGAAGCGGGCGAAAGGGATCGGCGGGCGGGGAAAATCAAGAGTGCTGCGTCATTGGTGCATGTGGCGGGGGCGGATGATTCAGGCGGGCAGGCATTCCGGCGCTATGTGTTCCCGATTCTGCTGTACGGCCTGGACATGATTCAGGACGGGTACGCCACGCCGGGCCAGATCAACGCCTGTACCCGCGCGGGCTTACGCTTCAAAGTGGGATTGATCGAACTGGTGGATGCACTAATCGAACATCTCACCATCGACGGCCTGCTTGAACTAATGCATCGGGCCCAGGATGAAAATGCGAATGACCCATATATGGTCGAACTGCTCGACACCGAGGGAAAGAT
>CAZLXE010000045.1:5455-15907 GCA_964563005.1 uncultured Isosphaeraceae bacterium | reverse complement strand
TTATGGAACTCACGCCGCGAGGTCGGTGTAGCCGTCATCGAATCCGTGGTCTTCGGGGTCGTCATAGTCGTAGTCTTCGTCGCTCAAAGCGTCTTCGGGCCATTCGGGTTTGGCTCGATGATGAATTGTGATCACATGGTCGAGTTGTTCGGCGAAGATCGGCCGCAGGGTTTCGATGGCCTCGGCGATGTCTTCATCAAACGGGTGTGATTCATCACGGAAGGCAATGACCACGGCCTGGCATTTACCCTCGTGGCGACAGGCGTAGGCCACGATTTGCGAGTGGTCGAGATAAGTGGCATCGGCGTCGATCCACTTGCCGAATTCAGCCGCGTCTTCAAAGGAAATCAACGCCGATTCATCCGCCATCTGCGGACACACCGCATCGCCCAGATGATCCAGCAGCAATGCGATGCTCTCCCGGGGACAATCGTAATTTACATACGCCCCGAGCGAGTACAGCCCATGGGCATCGGGCAGAAACACGGCAGCATTGGTAGGACCGGTTTTCGTAAGGAGATATTCAAGCATAGTGCGGAGCAGGTCTTCCACATCGAGTTCCTGACGAACGAGGGTGCGGAATTCGCTGGCCATGGCTACTTCGTCGAGTTGGTCGGCGATTTCGCGGTAGGCGTCCACCAGATCCTGACAGAGAATGTCCACCTGGCTGGATACTTCCTGCCGGGCGTTGTTGAGTTTTTCGCAGATGGTTTTGAGACGATCGAAGCGTTCTTCCCGCTGGTGATCGGCCCGGGCCTTTTTCAAGGACTCGCGAATGCTCGACTCGAGCGATTCCGCATCGTCCGGCCAGCGGAGATAGTCGGTCACGCCCCGGCGCATGGCTCGGATGACTCGGTCGGGGGTGGAGTCGGGTAAAGGAGATTCAGGAAATTTAGTCGAAATTGAGCCGGGAATTTCTCCCAGTGCTTCAAACGGAGTTTCGTCGATGGCGATAATGCGGGTGGTCGGGGTGGATTGACTGATGGCCCGGGCCAATTCCAGACCATCGCCATCGGGTAATGAGGGATTGATGAGGACCAACTCGAAACGATCCTGGGCAATTGCGGCATGGGCTTCGCGCAGCGATTCCGTCCAGGTACAACAGTGTTTGCGCCGCTTCATGTGGGTGAGAATGGCGGCCCGGGCCTCGCCTTCACACCCGACGACCAGAATGCGAGCCGGCCCCTGGGTGGGCGGCGGCTCGGTGAGGACGGCGGCAAGTTCTTTCTCCAGACGCTCCATGATTCTTCCTTCTCTCCTGTACCCGGATTACGCCACCTGGCGAAGTTCGGTCTCTTTCTTGACGCCGACGGGAAGTCGGACAGTCGCTACGGCCCCTTTGCCGGAGCGATTGACGAGGGTGATCTCGCCGTTCAGGGCCTCGATCAAATGTCGGGCCTGAGCCAGCCCCAGCCCCGGCTGACGACCGGCGGGCTTGGAACTGAAAAAAGGATCAAAGCAGCGTTCCAGCGCTTCGGGCGTCAGCCCGTTGCCATCATCCTTCACCTGAATCATTAATCGGCCGTCAAACTTGTCTTCCTGAACTCGGATTTCAACATGATTGACTCCCTCGGCCTCCAAGGCGTTCTGAACCAACTCACTTAACGCGCCGGTAAGTGTTTCGGGATCCGCCATGACTTCAGGAAGTTTATGGGCGAAGGAGGTGTTGATGCTGGTGCGGCGCTTGCTGCGTGATGGTGTGGTTTGCACAACCCGCATCACCAGATCCTCCAGATTTACCCGTTGCAGATCCATTTCCACCGGCTCTGCAAACATACGCAAGGCGCTGATAATGTCCGTAGCCCGATGCGCCCCGGAAACAATTTGCTCCGCCATTACTCGAAGATCCTGATCGAGAATACGATTGGCCAGCATTTGCGACCGTCCGGAAATCACCGTGAGTGGATTGTTGAGTTCGTGGGCGGCTCCCGCGGCGATTGCCCCCACCGCCGCGTATGTTTCGCTACGGGCCAGGGATTCTTTTGCTTCCTGCAGGTCACGGTTGGCCGCAGCGAGATCCTCGCTCATCCGTTCCCGGTCATCGCGCTGAGTCGCCGCCGACGCTGTCGCCGCCCAGGTGTGCAGGAGGGCCTCGCGCGTTTCATCCTCTCCCTTTGTTCCATTGAGAAGCAGGAGGGTTGTATGGGAGGACGATTCGGGCAGTGGCCAGATATGAACCCGCGACCAGTCCACGCCTTCACCCAGACGCTTTTGAATCAAGGGAAGCATGAGAGCAGCTTGCCAGGCATTTTCGGTTCCCGAAGAGTCTTTCACAGTTCCCTTGCCCGGCAATGGGGATTGATTCTGGTCTTCACCCCCATCCACCAGAAGATCGCTTTCCAGCAGGCGTCCATCCTCGGCAAACCGATGAAAGCGCCAGGGAGATCCGGGTTGATCGCGGCACAGGGCCACAAACACCGAACCACCGAAAGTCTCCGAAGCGGACTGCATCACCCGCCCCAGCACACTTGGGAGGGAGCAGTTCGGGGTCGCCTGGGCATGAAAGCGGGTGATGGCGCTCAGGACATTGGAAAAAGTGCGGGCCGTCCGCGCTCGTTTCTGCAGGGTGTGATTGATGCGCCCCAAGACATCATTCGCCCGGCTGATCGAGCGCAACAGCACCGCCGTCCCATGCTCGATATTGATTCCGAATCCTTCCGCCCGCTCGGCGACTTCATCCGGCAGTGCATCGATGATTCGGTCGATGACGGCTCGATCGATGCCCAGAGCCGCCCCCATCGCATCGAGATTTTCCTGGCGCGGGCGATCTCCCACCGTAGCAATATGTAATCGTCGAGCAAGGACATCGGCCAACGAAATCACGCCGATCAGTGGCTTATGGGCGCGGTCGGGAAGAGTGGCATACTCGTGTCCGTGCAACCACATCACATCCGCCAACGGTTCTGGGAGGCCCCAGTGTTCCGCCAGTCGTTTGCCTGCCGTATGGGTATCCACCCCGATCAATTGTGCGCTTGCCGCATCCACGCTTACCGCATGAGATTCCGCCAGTTCGCAAACCCGGTCGAAACTCCGGGGAAGCAGCACATGCATCACCAGGCGACCGAGGTCGTGCAGCAGGCCCCCTACAAATGCTTCCCCGGATGAGAGATGATTCCGCAATCCACTCTCCTGTACCAGCATCTCCCCGGCGACGGCGACCGCAATGCTGTGCCGCCAGAACATTTTCGGGTCGAACAGCGGCTCTTCATCCCGCATCTCACCGCCGGGGCTTTCCATGCCCTCGAATAATTCCAGCACCTGCACGGACAGGACCGCGGTACGCACGGCATCGAATCCGATCAGAAGCACCGCCCGCTCGATGGAGTTCACTTTGCTGGCCCGGCCCCGCGAGTTGCACCGACAGAGTTTGAGCACTTTCCCGGTCAGCGAAGGGTCGCTCGAAATAAGTTTGACCACTTCGCTCGACCTGGCCTCCTCCGCCGTGGTTAATTCCAGCAGGCGCACCGCGATGGCGTTGAGCGTGGGCAGAGAATCGAGTTGACGGAGAATCATCTCCACTCGATCGGCCCGGTTTCCATTTTGCGTTTCACCGGCCATGCCTTCTCCTCGATTTGCCGGTCCGCCTTCAGACACCAAGAGCTTCCCCGATGCGCGACATCAGGGCGTTGAGATCAAATGGTTTTTTGATGAAGTCATCGGCGCCGCTTCGACGCAACTCTTCAATCTCATCCCGGCTCACCACCCCTGAGATGATGATCACGGTGGTGTTTTCCAGTTTGGGATTGGCTTTGATCCGCTCGCACACCAGGTTGCCGTTGAGATCGGGAAGCATGTAATCGAGCAGCACCAGTTGGGGCTTGAATTCTTCCGTCAAAACGCCCGCGTCATATCCGGTGGAGGCGGTGCGGATCTCAAACCGATCGTCGCGCCGCAGGGCATCGGCCAGCAATTCCACGATTTCCGGATCGTCATCGACGATCAGAATGCGCTTTACCGCCCCTTCCAGTACATCGGAGGGGATTTCGTTGTCCCGCATGAATCGCAGCAACTCGTTGCGGGGGATGCGCCGGAATCGGGAGCCGGGCACCCGAAATCCATTCAGTCGTCCGCTGTCGAAACAGCGGATAATGGTTTGTTGCGATACCTTGCAAATTTCTGCTGCTTCCCCGGTCGTGAACACCTGCTTGCCGTTCCACGATTTCACACCATTATTCTTCGACATCACCATCGCTCCCCTCCTCCATCCTCAAAATAAAACGATCGGTCCGCACGGGCAATCGGCATCTTGCCTGAATTGCCTGTCTTCTCTTCGGCCCCTGAATTGCGCAACTTCACACCGAGTATCCCAATCGGGAGCGTCGAGCCGGTCCTCATTCCTTATCTGGTACATCCCCTGTAAGCGGAACTTTTATTTCAGCCACATTACGGCTTATGGGACGATCGGCGTTTTTCCCATAAGGACACTGCTTCCGGTTCGCGGGGATAGAGCGGGGCGAGATTCAGGGGGTCGGTCGTGCTTCCTGTTTTCAAGAGATGAATCCCGTATCGTAAACACGCCTCTGCCGTGAAAGACGGCTCTACAACCTTAAGACCTTCGCGCTGACAACGATTACGAACCGCCTCGGGGAGAAATCGATCCCCCAGCATCACCGCGATTCCCGATAAATCCATCGATTGTGCATTCCGAATCCCCGGCTCGCCCAAAACCTTCCACGCTTCATCCTTTCGCTCCAGTGTCGTCGCCCAGAAAGTCTCCCGTTTTGAGGCCAAAGCCACCAGAATCGGCCCGTCACCCTCATGCAACTCCGCAGCCACCAAGGCGCTGGGAACCGCAAGCAGTTTCACTGCCCGCGTTTCCCCCAGCATTTTCGCCGTTGTTACCGCAATGCGCAATCCGGTAAATCCCCCTGGCCCGACCGAAACCGCCACCGCATCGAGATCTTGCGGCCCCACCCCTGCCCTCAAACACACCCGATCGATGGCGGGCATTAAATCATCATCATGGCGATGCTCCGAGCGCAGCGATTCACACACTATTTCACCCCCCGCCTGCCGAAGGGCGACAGACCCCTCGCGCTGTGAGGTTTCCAGAGCCAGAAGAATCGGATCATTCATGGACATGCACTCGGCAAGAAATGGTCACCACACACCATACCAAGAGACCGATTGTACTGATCCCTCGCCTGCCCCGTCTTCAATGAACAAACGCTTCCCATCCTGCGGTACGATGCCCCCATGCCGATCACTGAGACTGATATGCATCATCTTCTGGGTCTCGACGGAATGCCCGCCGAGGAGATTCTGGGATTGATCGACCGGGCGGAATTATTGCTTCCAGTAGTCCGAGGGGAGCAACCACCTTTCTCCACTCTGCATGGCCAACTCATCGCCAATCTCTTCCTGGAAGATTCAACCCGAACCCGCGGCAGTTTCACCGTTGCCACCAAACGCCTGGGCGGAGATACCGTCGATCTTACCGGAAAGGGATCCAGCGCCAGCAAAGGCGAATCCCTCCTCGACACGGCGAAAAACCTGGAAGCCATGGGTGTAAATGGTCTGGTCATCCGCTGCTCCGAATCTGGCGGCCCCCATCTCGTCGCTCAAAATGTGGATATTCCCGTCATCAATGCTGGTGATGGTCGCCATGAGCATCCCACTCAGGCATTGCTTGATCTCATGACCATGCGACAGGAGTTGGAAACACTTGCCCATAAAAGAGTTGCGATTGTAGGCGATATCGCGGGCAGCCGGGTTGCCCGATCGAATATCTTCGGCATGGTTTCCCTGGGTATGCAGGTCATTCTTGTAGGACCACCGGACCTGGTCCATGCTTCATTTTTAGAAATCACAAGTGGACCGGGTACTGTCGAGATTAATCACGATCTTGAGTCCATCCTCTCCGATATCGATGCTATCATGATGCTTCGTGTCCAATTCGAGAGGCATGGAGATGGGGTCATTCGAGATGATTACCGAGACCTCTATGGTTTGACCACCGCCCGGGCGCAAAAACTGCGCCCCGGAGTCAAAATATTTCACCCCGGTCCTCTTAATCGTGGTTTCGAAATCGAAGACACCATGGCCGATGACCCGGAACGCAGCGTTATCCTCTCCCAGGTGACCAACGGCGTAGCCATCCGCATGGCGATCCTGGAAAGAGGGAATAATTGAATGCTGGTGATCCCGCAGAACGGGCTGTCCCGGGTATGGATACCCAGCCGATAAAAGAGCGATGCCTTCGGACATTCAATCCATCCTGAAAATTGAGATTCCCGTCATCGTCCGGATCGCCAGCCGGGTCATGGTGGTGGATGAGGTCATCAACATCACCCTCGGCTCGATCATCGAATTGCCCAAAAACTCGGATGATGAACTGGAAATCCTCGTGAACAACAAACCCATCGGCTTGGGGCGGGCGGTGAAGGTGGGGGAAAATTTCGGCATCCGGGTGAGTGCCATCGGGGATATGACCAGCCGCGTCCGGGCCATGGGCGGGGAAGGCGAGGTGACCAAGGATGAAGCCGAGGCCATGGCGGATGCTATCCTTGCGGAGTATGGTGCATAAGTTGAACCCATTTCTGCGAAGTCAGGAGTGATCGATGTGTTCAGATTCCCCCTCCCGGGGGTTGCTTGCTTTATGATGAGATCGTTTGATCTTCGGCCATGATCACGCCGAAAAAGGAACCCCTCGAATGCCCCGCAACATCCCCGTCGGCAACGGCGAAATGCTCGTTACCTTCGACGATAAATACCGCATCCGTGATATCTACTATCCCCGCACCGGCATGCCTAACCACACCGGGGGACATGTCCAGCGGTTCGGAGTCTGGGCGGATGGAAAGTTCGCATGGATCAACGACAAGGGATGGGAACGGTCCCTGCGCTACAAACCCGACACGATGGTGACGGAAGTGATCCTCCATCATGAAGGGCTGGGGCTGGAACTCACCTGTCACGACTCCGTGGACTTCAACAAACCCATCTATTTCCGCCAGGTGGAGGTGACCGACCTCACCGGACAGCCCCGTGATGTCCGGGTCTTTTTCCATCACGATCTTTCCATCAATGGTTCCCCGGTCGGCGACACTGTGAACTATGACCCCATGCTCGCCGCCCTCCTCCACTATAAGGACGACATTTACTTCCTGATCAACGGCTGCGACGATCGGAAATGCGGCATCGACCACTGGGCCACCGGCACCAAGCGCATCGGCGACGCAGAGGGAACCTGGCGCGATGCGGAAGATGGCCACCTCGGACGCAACGCCATTGCTCAGGGATCCGTCGATTCCACTGTGGGCTTCAACCTTCATCTCGACCCGAACGGCTCCAGCCGCATCGTCTATTGGCTCGCCGCTGGTCGCACCCACGAAGAAGTTCGCCTGCTCAATGAACGAATCTGGAAGCGCACCTACCAGCGTATGATCGAACGGACGGAGGCCTACTGGCGAGTGTGGGCGAGTAAAGAGCCGGTGAATTTCTCACCCCTTCCCGAACCGATTCGTGATCTTTACATCCGCAGCCAACTTATTCTCCGCACTCAGATTGATAACGGCGGGGCGATCATTGCCGCCAACGATTCCGACATCACCCACTTCGCCGGGGACACCTATTCCTACATGTGGCCCCGCGACGGCGCCCTGGTCGCCGAAGCTCTCATTTTGGCCGGGCAGGGAGAACTCTCCCGGGCTTTTTTCCGGTTCTGCGCCGATGTTATAGAACGCAAGGGGTACTTCCTGCATAAATACAATCCCTCAGGCACCCTTGCCTCCAGTTGGCATCCGTGGATGCTCGATGGCGAGCGCGTCTTGCCCATCCAGCAGGATGAAACGGCATTGGTGCTCTGGGCACTGCGGAAGCATTTTCTCGTCTTCCGGGATGTCGAGTTCATTAAACAAGTTTTTTCCGAATTGATCATCCGGCCTGCAAAATGGATGCTCGAACACCGAGACCACAACGGCCTACCCAAACCCAGTTGGGATCTCTGGGAAGAACGAAGAGGCATTCACACCTTCACCGTCGCCGCCACCATTGGAGCCCTCGAAGCCGCGGCTGCGTTCTCCCACGAAATGGGTGCAGTGGATTATTCCGCCCGGTTCAGCGAAGGCGCCAAGCGTATGCGCGGGGCCATGCTTCGTCATCTGTGGGTGGCGGAACAACAGCGCTTTGCCCGCATGGCTACCCCCTGTGACGATGGCACCTATCGCCTTGACCTCACCGCCGACAGCGCGAACTGCGGCGTTTTCATGTTTGGCGCTCTCCCTCCCGATCACACCGCCGTGCTCGCCGAGGTGGCCGCCCTCCGCAAGCGACTCTGGGTCAAAACCAAAGTCGGCGGCATGGCCCGCTACGAACACGACTATTACCACCAGGTGGAAAAGGACGACATCCGCACCATTCCCGGCAATCCCTGGGTCATCTGCACCCTCTGGCCCACTCAGCACGCCATCGCCATGGCCCGCTCGGTGGATGAACTGCAGCAAACCCTCAAAGATTTCAATTGGGTACTCGAGCGGCAGGAACAGGCGGGTCTCGTCTCCGGCATCCTGCCCGAGCAGTTCAATCCCCTCACCGGCGAATCCATGTCTGTCAGTCCCCTCACCTGGTCCCACGCCACCGTCATGACCACCGTCATGCAATACCTCCTCAAACACGCCCAACTCACCGGCGCCCGCTCCGGCATCATGGCGGAGATGGTGACGGACGCACCCAGTATGTAGATCAGCATTGATCCTGACCTCCGTCATTCCCGCAAAGGTGGGAATCCAGAACGGTGTACCAGGTATTTCCTAACCCAAGAGTTACTCCCCAACCTGTTCCTGCCGGGAGAGAAATTTCGGCGTGGGTGGCTCTTTCCCATCTGCAATCCAAAGAATGGAAAACGGAATCCGCAGACGAGGGGGGAGAAACACCCGAATCAATCCGCGAATCACCGGTCTTCCCAGCATCATTGCGGTCATCTGAATAATCCACATCACCCCCGCCGATGAAATGAACAGAGGTGGCCCCAGCTGATACCACGGCACCTGATACATCATGGTCGGCGGGTACGCCTGATTCGTGAAATTTACAATGATCGCCACTGATCCCCAGGCCAGGGCGAAAACTCCTCCCACCAGCAAACGCCCCTGCCATCGTTGATGAATCAGAATGGCGGACCAGAGACACCCGAAGAGAGCAGCGAGCAGGATAGGAATAAGGAAAAGTGCTCCTGCCGGCCAGAGCAGATGCAGCCATCCCCCATATTCCTGGAATACCTGTCCCTGATCGTGGGCATCCCACCACGACTGGAAGAGTTGGCTGTTCCAATTAATCGATCCCGGCTGAATGTCTTCCCCCTTTGCTTCATACCAGTCTTTGATATGTTGGGTCAAGAACGGGCGATATGCCTCCGACACCGCTGCGGACATTCCCCCACTCGGCCCCAGCACCACTCCCCCGTTCGCGGCAAAGAGCAGCACCAGGGCGAACATCCATCCCCCTGCCAACGCCGCCGCCCATCGGTTCGACCACTTCCCCAGCAGCGGATACTCCTGCACCGAAGCCACCGTGGCGCATTCCGGGCAACGGATGATGAGCAGGTTGTAGTGCCCCTCCCGTAATACCGGCTGCCCGATGAGGTTGTAGTGGCATGTTGCGCACATTCGGTCGCCGGTTACGATGGACACGCGCTCGTCGGTGGGGGGGGGAGTTGAAGAAGAAGGATGTTCAGTTGATTTCATCATGAATTACGGGCCAAACGAATCTTGCGTCGGCGCTTCCCCCATTTTGTCCTCTCACGCCGGGAGGATTGCCTCCGCCTGAGTTTGCCGAGGGGAACGCCCATCAAGGCAACGACCATCACGCAACAATACATCAAATATAGGGGAATAGACTGGTATGCGGTCCAGCGGATACTGTCCCAGGTGATCCACAAGATTCCTTCCGGCAGGTTGATCCAGTGACCGAATAATTGATCCTGATACGCAAACAGGGCCGTTAATTGCAACGCCGGAAACATCACCATCATCCACACCGTCCAGACCCATGGCTGTTTTCCGTGGCGAAACGCCGTCGCCAGCCAGAATCCAGTCACCAACGAAAGAGTGATTGCTTGAGGCAGTATGATTCGGATTAAGTCATCATCAATCAGGTCATACTCCATATACCTCCGAAATAAATAGGCAATCATTCCACACGAAACAACCATCAACCCCAGAGTAAAGCCAACGCGAAACACAAATTGAAAAAGCGAGCGAACCGTGCGCCGCCCATTCCGCCATCCCCGCCACACCGGATGCCTCCGCCGCACCGCTGCCGTTTCACACTTCGGACAATGCACCAGCGGCAAACCATAATGCGGATCGCGCTGCGGGCGAACCCGGGCCAGATCAAACCCACACTGAAGACAAAGATGAGAGATGGCCATTCAATATCTGCGACTAAAAATCCGGCGGGAATGAAACCTTATTCGAGAATGTCGGACACATATTTCACCACACCCATGAATTC
>CAZLXE010000045.1:0-5355 GCA_964563005.1 uncultured Isosphaeraceae bacterium | reverse complement strand
CTTCTCACCCATCGCGACGGCTCATATTTACGCTTCACCAGCGCCCGCCGCCCAGCCCATACCACGCTCGTGTACCGCTGATAATAATCAATCATTCCCAGTCGTTCCCAACCCGCGTCTCCGTTGGGTAGAAATACTGTGATGTATGAACCGGGAGCATCCGGGTTCACCATCGTATGCAACAGCGTCTCCCCTGCACCCTCATAAGTCTCCCCCGCCAACACAAATCCCTGCTCCGTCAGAACCACCGGATCCGGCCCCTTCGCCAGCAAATCCGCAAACTCCTCCGCCGCCTCCCGTCCGATCAAGAACAAATTCACCCCGAATTCACTTTCCTCCAGGCGTTCCCGATACGACGCCACCTCCGCTCGCGTTTCCCCTGTTTTCACCGTCATTCCCCCCGGCCCATGCGTATCCGCCAGCGTGGGAATTAACTGCGACTTCGGCAGCACACGGTAAATATAAAAATCGGGATCGATCTCCACCAGATTCGGATCATCCGGCGACCCTCGCCGCCACACCATCTGCCGTCCGATTCCTCCCCCCAATTCCATCGTCTGCGGCACAGTGCGCGATTTCACCCAACGCGGGAAAAATTCATCCCCCACGCCCGGCAACTCCCGCCGTATGGATCGCTCGAGATCACTCCAGTTCGCCCGCTTCCCCAGATGATCCTCGGCAAAACTTCGTAGCGAGTGGAACAACCGAGGATGATTGATTTCACCTTTTGCATCCCGCGTAAACGATTCCAGCATCATGAACACAAACGCGCCCTTTTCATAGCCCACAAACCGCCCCGGCCCCTCATCGCTTCCCGAGGAGGCAAAGGTATTCAGTGGTCCATCATCCATCCCCTCCGGATCCGCCGAAAGTTTCATGAGAATATCCCGGCGATACGCCTTCCCCGCCTCCGGCCCCTCCTCCACAATCCGCCGATAGTAGTTCGCACAATACGAAGTCAACCCCTCGCACCAGTTTCCATCATCCGGATCCACATACACTCCGTTTCCCCACCAGTTGTGAATCAATTCGTGATCGAGATACCCCGGAGCCAGCGACCGCGGCGCCATGGCAATCACCCGCGCATCCAGCAGCGTAAACCCGGGAAACGCAAAGCCGGAACTGAAAAAATTCTCCACAATGGTAAATCGGCGATAAGGAAAGCGACCCAGCAGCGGCGTATATAAATCGAGATATTTCTCCGCCGCCTCCAGAAACATCGGCGCCACTTTCTCATTCTCTGCTGAAACCTGTATCACCACATCCACCGGCCCGAAATCCGTCTTCACCCGCACGCCCTGCAGCGCATGCTTTCCCCCCACTATCGCCATCCCCTCCACCGGACGCGGCGTCAGCCATTGCCACACCGGCTGCGTCAGATCATTCGGGCTGGTCAGCGGCTCGCCCGATCCCACCACCGACCATCCCTCCATCGGCTTCACATCAACCGACATCACCATCAATTGGGCCCGCCCTACTTCATCCAATGGCCTCGGATGCCATGCCGCTCCCTCCGACAGAAAAATCCCCTCTTCTCCGATTGTCGCACTCATCGAATGATTATGAATCTGCCCTGCCTGCTCCCCCGCCGACGGATCCTGGGAAAACGCTGCTGTATAAGTCATCGTAATCGTTGTTTCGTTTTCTCCACCGGGGGAACCGGGGGGTAACACCAGATGAAAAATTGCCTCCCGCTCCTTCGTTCCGCGTCGATTCAACTGAGCCGGATCAATCTGCCCTCCATTGATCTGCAACGATTCAATCATCGCCTCCCGGCTCAGTTCAATTGGAAAATCGCCCTCCCCCCGCACCTCAATCTCCACCACGGCATGCAGCCGATGCGTTGCTGGATCCATCTCAATCAACAGATGCTCCGAAACTGCCGTCGGAGTGGGAATCATCGCCTCGGGTAGTGCCGGAGCAGTGCCCAGTGCGGCGAGAACAAGTAGAGAAAGGCAATTCATGAGGTGCTCCCTGAAGCAAAAGAGAAAACGCAATTGTACCGCAGGCGGATAGGCAGTGCCCACCCCGCTCGACTCAACTATCCGCCCTGTTCATTCAATTGATGCAGAAAGCGTGATCGCGCTGTCCGTCTGCGGCATTGACATCCACCGGCGGAGGCACCGTGCCACCAATCCCAAAGATCGCCGATTCACCCGCCGAGCCGTCCGCCGCCCCGTCGGCAGTACCCCAGAAAAGGTTGAGCGGATCATCAAGCACGCGGATCACCATGAAATACCGGCCCGCGGCAAGGTTGATCGGTACGGGGAAGTTTCCTTCTACGATTTCGTGATGACCGCCGAAAGTGCCAGCCCCAATGGTGAGCGTAACGCCCGAGAGCAAAACCGGGCCAGCCACCGGCACCGAAGTAGAGGGAACAAGATCGGCAATCGTCGGCGCATCACAAACGGAACCAACTAAACCGGGGGTGCCCAGTTCATACATCGTGATCTCATACTGAACCGCTCCACTCACCGGGCCAGCCCCTGCCCCCACATTGTAAATCATGCCGAGACGCAGGCCGGAAAGCGTTGTCGGGGCGTCGAGCGCAAAATCATCACCCGCCCCGAGGACATTGAATCCCTTTGTGGGCCGTACTCCGTTGACGCCGTTAAATGGTCCATTGGAAGCAACTGAAGCCGTACAGGAGTCCGTGCAATCAACCCCAACGCAATCAGTGACGCCATCGATATACCGAGCAGCCGAACCATTGGTCCCGCACCCCTGACGCGTATCAATGCCCACACACGCTCCCCCCACGCAGCAGGCGCCGGTGGGAATAACGGCACAAATGCCGCCGGAAATAAAATCGCCGCATTGCGTCGCACAACTGGCCTCGGTGACATTCGGGGTGCAGATTCCCCCGACCTGACAAGCACCGAGGGGGATAAAGTTTTCGATGACCCGGAGTTGAGCCGTTCCGCCAGAGCCACCAGTTCCCCATTCACTAACGGAGATGTGGTACACCCGGCCCGCCGTAATCGACACTTCCACCGAGGAGGGGAAGGGGTTGACGAGGGGCTCCAGGCAGGTATTAGAGCCACCATTGTTGTAATCGTCATTGCACACCACGATGTTGGCGTTTGTCAATGCACAGTCGCTACCCACCGGGAAATCCCACAGATTGATGATGGTGTCGAAACCGGCCCCGCAGGTGTCAATACGCGCGTTCCCTGAAGTAGTCGCGGTAAAGGTAATCCACTGGTCCCGGCTGGTTTCGGTTCCGCCAAAAGTTCCGGGATTCCCCCCGCAGTTCCCTACATCCATGGGAATGGTGGTGTTCATGATGGTGTTATCCACGGCAAAGGTGCCCTGGGGTTCGCCGCTCGGCCCAGCCCCGGGAATAATGGTCATGACCTGGGCAGTCAGGCAGGTGTCTCCGGGGGGGGTGCAGACTCCGGCATTGGCGCAGGCAACCCCTGCATCTTCAACGCGGAGGGAAAAGAGTTCGGGCATACCGGCGAGGTCCTGGCCGTGGATTAGGATGAGGTATTCTTCGCCGAGTCGGGAGCACCAGTCGATCTCCGCATAAGGCCCGAAGCCGCAGACAATATCGCTGCTGTCGCCCACGCAGAATTGGAGAGGACAGCCGCCACAGTAGATGTTGATGGAAGTAAAATAGAAGGAAAGTTGGGCGGGATCGCAGGTGGTGGCCTTGAGCACATTGCCCGTACCGATCACGCTGAACCAGCGACCGCCGTCGGTCTGGACGGGGGCGGTGCCGAAACTCAAACCGTCGGAGGAAGGCCCGCAGTCGGGGGCGGGGGGAATTTCAATGAGGGCATTGGTGTTATCATCGGCGATGAAGGGGGCATTCACCCCGAGGGGAAGAGCACGGATGCATTCATCGTTGGTGATCTCCGTCGCCGTGATGTTCAGCGTTCCCACCCCACCCCCCTGCCAGTTGCTGACCTCAAGGAGATAGGAAAAACCCGGAGAGGCGACCCAGTTCACTTCCGGCTGTAAGGTGCCCGGGCACGCGGTGGCGTTGTCATCCCCGCACGCCATAGCACTGAGCATGAGCAAGCAGTCAT
This sequence comes from uncultured Isosphaeraceae bacterium, assembly GCA_964563005.1. Taxonomy (GTDB): domain Bacteria; phylum Planctomycetota; class Phycisphaerae; order Phycisphaerales; family SM1A02; genus CAZLXE01. Next base: position 1,321 of record CAZLXE010000045.1, on the reverse strand, counting down.
TGGGAAAAACAAACATGGCAAAATCGGGAATGGATCCACAGAGGTCGGCCGTCACATGGAAAGGATTTGGACCAGACGGGGCAGTCCAGACAAACCAGATGTCTGCGTTTGGAGCATTGGGTAATACGCATGGGGGGAGACCAACGCTAATCCCTTGAGTGAAGCCCGTACTGTCAAAAGCGGTACTGCCCGTGGCGACGGGGATCGCATCCTGGCAGAGATCGCCGGGAATGAAGGTGCAGGGACCGAAGTTGTTGAGGATAAAAACCAGATCATCAATATTAACCACCCAGTTCCCACAGGCCGGAGTAACATCACCCTCCACTCGCGGAGGGCCGACCGAGCCGAAGTCGTTGAGCACGGCCACCAGATCATCGATGTTCGTAGTCCCATTGCCACCGGGAGGCGTGATGTCGGTAGGGCAATTACTTTCAGCGCACCCATTCACATCCTCCGTAATCGTAACTATGAGCGTCCATTGATCGGCTCCGAACCCGGCGAGGTTGCCGATGGAGACGCCGAAGTCGCCTTCCCACACGCCATCGGAATTCCCCACAATGCCGGCAACAGCAAAGGGACCGGCGACACTGATGCCATTGGTGAAGAACTCCAGGGAGGCCGAATCGACAATACTCCCGGGATCCGTATCAACGCGATCATTGTTGATGACACCGATGAATATGGCGGCATTGGTGAGGGGGAAACCACCGGAAGTAAGGCCACCGGGGAAAATATCCCTCCCCGCAGGAGCGACGGCGGTAATGGTGATGGTATGCGTCGTCCCCGCCCCCGCCACATCACTCTCGTTCACGGAGACCACTGTGCCATCAACATCGGTGGCGAGGGCTTCGGGAATACTGTCAAAGTTAACGATGTTGTCGGGTTCACCGGGAAAGGAAGGATCGGTGATGAGGAAGAACCCCAGGGCACCCGTGCCCACCGCATTGTGAACATCATAAGTCGTTCCCCCCGGAATCACCCCCTGCACCCCCGGCACATTCCCACCCACCAGCGGACGACCCGAAACATGGCCCACCACCAAAGAATCAACATCCAACCGCTCCACCGTAATCTCCTGCCCCTGTCCCATCCTCGCCCCTCCCAACAGCAAAGCCAGGCCAGCAAAAATCCACCCGCAACGAAAATCACCACAGGCGAAATGAAAACCGGCAAGGCAGAAACGCAACATGGCAAACCCTCCTGTTGAACGAGAATTGCATCTTCTATACTCATAATGATACACCCCAAAGTGGGCCAATGCCACCCAATTATCTTGCTCTTTCCCATCCTCAGCTCCAGGAGAGCGCCACCATCCGCGTTA
>CAZLXE010000044.1:14642-15988 GCA_964563005.1 uncultured Isosphaeraceae bacterium | reverse complement strand
CGATTATCTCATCGCCGGTGAACTGGCGCTCGATGGTCGCGTCCGCCCCATCAAGGGGGTGATCAGTCAGGCCATTCTCGCGAAGGAATTGATGGATGGGGGTGAAGGAATTGTCGGGGTGATCGTCCCCAAAGCAAACGCTCAGGAAGCCGCGGCGATCGATGGGATCGAGATTCTCGGGGTTTCCTCGCTGGAAGAAGTGGTGGCTCATTTCAACGGCGGAGCCAACATCGAACCCCAGCGCATTCTGGATGTGGAGCAGTTGGTGGAGCAGCGGAACCCGGAGATTGATTTTGCCGACATCCGGGGTCAGGAAGCAGCCAAGCGGGCCATGCTCATCGCGGCTTCCGGTGGTCACAACATCATCATGCTCGGACCCCCGGGAAGTGGGAAAACCATGTTGGCCAGGGCGCTGCCAGGCATTCTGCCTCGTCTGACGAGGGATGAGGTGTTGGAGGTATCGCGGATTTATTCCAGTGTGGGGCAATTGGAGCAGAATGAGCCGTTGGTTCTGAAACGGCCGGTTCGCTCGCCGCATCATACGGCATCTTCCCCGGCGATCATCGGTGGGGGGACGATTCCCCGTCCCGGCGATGTGTCGCTGGCTCACCGGGGCATTCTGTTTCTGGATGAGATTCCCGAGTTCAGCCGTCATGTGCTGGAGACGCTGCGGCAACCGCTGGAGGAGGGGCATGTGACGATTGCCCGGGCGAAGGGGTCGATCAAGTTTCCGGCCCGGTTCATGTTTGTGGGGGCGCTGAATCCCACCCCGAAGGGGCAGATGGCGACGGATGAGTATTCTCAGCGGGCGATGGACAAATATCTCGCCAAACTCTCCGGCCCGCTCATCGACCGCATCGACATCCACATCGAAGTCCCCGCCGTGCCGTATAAGAAATTGACTTCGAAGGAAAAAGGAACAGGAACCGCCACCCTGCGGGATCAGGTGTCGGCGGTGCGCCAAATTCAGAAGAAGCGACAGAAGGGAATCCCCACCGCGGAACTCTCCGGCAAGCAACTCGACAAAATTGTCCTCCTCGATGAGCCATCCCAGACCATGCTCGGCCAGGCGATGACGGAGTTGAAATTGAGCGCGAGGGCCTACGACAAGATCCGCCGCATCGCCCGCACCATCGCTGATCTCGATGCAGAGGAGACAGTGAAGATTCATCACATCGCGGAAGCCGTGCAGTATCGCATCCTCGACCGGGGTCAGTGATCCATGCGGGCTGATCTACATGTTCATCATGCAAGGATTTATAGGCAGCCGGATAGCCCGGAGGCGGTGAGCCATTCCATCACCATTGCCGGTGGTCGAGTAGTTTCTCTGGATTCCGGGGATCGGG
>CAZLXE010000044.1:0-14542 GCA_964563005.1 uncultured Isosphaeraceae bacterium | reverse complement strand
TTCCGGGGATCGGGCTTCCGGGGGCGATGAGGCGAAGATCATCATTGATGCCGAGGGGTGTTTTATTACGCCGGGACTCATCGATGCCCATCTCCACCTCCTTCTCGGCGGTCGCTCACTCGATCAACTCGATCTGTCCGGCATCCGCAGCCGGGCGGAATTTGAGCAGGCGATTGCGGAGCGGGATGAAAGCATGCATCAACAGGAAGATTTCGGGGGCAATTCCGGGGGCAATTTTGGGGGCAATTCCGGGGGTGGTTTCGGGGGTTGGTTGATTGCTCACGGCTGGTCGGAAGCGAACTGGGGAGGGGAGATGCCCGACTTTTCATGGCTTGAGGCGGCGGGGGATCGCCCGGTGGTCTGTTATCGCACAGACCTGCATGCGGTTCTGGTGAATGAAGTCGTGCTGAAACGATGCGATTTCTCCTCTCTCTCTTCGGATGATCGAGATCGCTTGATTGTCCGGCATTCCGAAACCGGAGAAATAACCGGTCTCCTCCTCGAAGCCGCGGCTTGGGAAGTTGTCAACCCGCTCATCCCCAGCCCATCCCCGGCAGAAAAACGCCAGCATCTTACCGTGGCGATGAAGTATCTGAATCAATTCGGGGTGACGACGGTGGGGGCGATGGAGTATCGGAAGGATGTAGAGGAGGCGTTTGTGCCGCAGCGGAATGATTTCACGGTCCGTCTGGCGACAACTCTCCTAGATCGGAAGTATCCGTTGGAAGAGGAACTGCTGAATTTTGCCCGGGGATTTCCGAATGATGATTTTCTTTGCATCATCGGGTTCAAGGCCTTTCTGGACGGGACGCTGGGATCACGAACGGCCCGGCTTCTGGAAGACTACGCCGATGATCCGGGGAATTGCGGGGTCTGGGTGGAGCTGGCCGCGTCGGGAAATCTAGAGAAGTGGGCGAAGCAAGTGGCGGAGGCGGGGCTATCGCCTTCGATGCATGCAATCGGAGATGGCGCGGTGCGTCTGGCCCTGGACATTGCGGAAGGGCTTGATCCGGGTTGTGTGCTGCGAATGGAACATGCTCAGCAGGTTCATGGTGATGATCTGGGACGATTCCGGGATTTTCGTGGCGTGACTTCCATGCAGCCAATGCACCGGGCCGAGGATGGGGATTTTGCGGCGGCACGGTTAGGGGAGGACCGCGTTCATCGGGGGTTCTTTCCATTTCGAGGATTGATGAATCACGGAGCCACACTTGCTTTCGGGTCCGACTGGCCAGTGGTTTCGCCTGACCCGATGCTGGGAATGCAGGCGGCTATCACGGGGCGAACTTCGGAGGGGGCGTTCATCAATGCTCACGAGAACATCACGCCTCGGGAGGCGTTGGTGGCGTACACGATGCATGCCGCCCGGGGGTTGGGGATTGATCGGGCGGGGCAACTCCGACCCGGTTATTTTGGTGATCTGGTGGTTTATGATCGTGATCCGCTCACAGCGGACTGGAAAAATCAGCCGCCGCAAGTCATCATGACGGTGGTGGGCGGTCAGGTGGTGTACGATGGACGGTGATTTCAGATGACGAAGAAACTCACGCATCTCGATGATCAGGGACGCCTCCGCATGGTGGATGTCGGGGAAAAGCCGCCGATGAAGCGGCGGGCGGTGGCGGAGGGTTTTTTCTGTGCTTCCAGTGAAACCATCACCCGAGTCATGCAGGGTGATCTGCCGAAGGGTGAAGCGTTGGCGGCGGCGAGGATTGCGGGAATACAGGCAGCGAAACAATGCGCCGCCCTCATTCCTTTGTGCCACACCCTGCCCCTCGATCATGTGGAAGTGGGATTTGAGAGGTCAGGGGCTGGCGATTCGGATGCCATAATAATCACCGCATCAGCATCCCTCACCGCGAAGACCGGCGTGGAAATGGAAGCCCTCACCGCCGTTGCCGTTGCCGCCCTCACTCTTTGGGACATGACCAAGGCCATTGACAAGGAACTGCGTATCGAGGGAATTCGGCTGGTGGAGAAATCCAAAGAACCACTGGCGGAATAAGGAGAATCAGTTCGCTTTCTGATCCGCCTTTCGAACTGCATCACAAAATGACCAGATCAATTCCGGACTTTTCAAACCACTCCCGGGGGGATCTTCTACCCCACTACTCACATCTACGGCAAACGGACGGACTGCTCGAATCGCCTGCTCAACATTCTTCGGTGTCAGCCCTCCCGCCAGAAAAATCGGTTTGGTGATCTCATCTTTCATTGCTATCAATGCGTCATAATCAAATGAATTTCCTCCGCCCCCTGACGAACCATCGATAAGAAGATGCGTCACTCCTTTGCAATTGTCCCAGCGTTTGGTTTCCGAAGGAGAAAACTTGAATCCTCGAATAATGGTCATGCGTTCGGGTAGAGTATCGATCATTGCTTCCGATTCTTCCCCGTGCAATTGGACGCATCCACAACGCACGCACAACTCTCGAAAAACCGGATCATCCGGATCGGCATTCTGAAAAAGAGGAATACCCATGACTGATTTCGGGAGTCCATCCAGAATCTCCACGGCTCGATCCCGTATCAGAACCCGGGGCGACCGGGGGGCAAATACCAGACCGAGGTAATCTGCACCGGCTCTAACAGCCACCTGAGCCATTTCCGGAGTGGTGATACCGCAGATTTTGATTCGGGTCTGCTTCATTCAGTCCTGGGCCAAGCGGGGGTTCGGAGATTGGATTCCGGGGGGTGGAAGTTCATACCTTCAATTCCGCTTCCAGATGCCCAGCCAACGCGATCAGTCCCTCCACCCGAAGATGCTTTTTGGCCTCAGCAATCAATGCCCTTGCCCGATCATGTTTCGGGATATGTCGAGTATAAATCAGGCCGAGAATCAATCGAACTTCTTCACCCTTATTGCATCTTGGATATCGCGCAAGGAGCGTCTCATAGCACCGGGCGGCACGAGAATAGTCCTTCTCCGCATAGAGTTGATTGCCCAGATCGAGTTGACGACTCTCCGGGAATATTACCTTGGGATGATTTTCGATCAAATTTCGATACAGGGCCACCGCAGCCGGAAGATCATGGTTTTCAATCAGTCGTCCGATTTCCTGACGGTCGGCGATGAGTTTCTGCTGATCCGGTGATGCCTCATCCGGAGCTTCCCCCTTCTTCTGATTGGGAACGCCTTTAACTTTCACTCCTCCCATCTCCCATGCCGCCCCTTGTTTCCCGCCGGGAGTCGTCCGCGTAACTGCCCGAAACTCCGCCCGTCGCCTCGCCTGCTTCCACAGAAAAAACACATCAAACTCTTCCCGCCGAATCATCTTGGTGGCCAGTAGAGCCACGGCCAGAGAGAACCCGTATATATACCCCGCAATATGAGCGGCATAGGCAACATGCCCGGACGACACCCCCATTGCATCTCCCGTCTGCCGCAGCACATCAATCAGAAAATAAATCCCGATGAACCACAACGCGGGAATCTCATACACCCCGATGATAAAAAAGATAAACAGAATACGAATGCGGCTGCGGGGAAACAACGCCAGAAACGACCCGGTCATCCCCGCAATGGACCCGCTCGCCCCGATGATTGGTGCAGGAGAAACCAAGCCATGAGCAAGTGCCGCCATCATCCCCGCCATGAGATAAAACAGCAGATACCCCAGCCGGGTCATCCGATCCTCCACGGCACATCCGAATATCCACAGAAAAAGCATATTTCCAAAGAGATGCCACGGAATAAATCCCCCTCCCTCATTCAGAAAAGGGGCGTTGTGCAGAAACTGATAGGAAAATAATTGCCAGAAATGGAAGTCGCCCATCCGAAAATGTCCCCCCCGTAGCATGGCTTCATAATCGAACCACCCCTGGGAATGGCCGACTACCCCCACCAGAAAAATCAGCATGTTCAGCAAGAGCAGCCCTTCGGTAATAACTGGGCGGCGTTTCGGAGGTCGATTGGTTCGCAGGGGAATGAACATGAAGAATGAGTTTAGCCAGAGATTCCCTCTGAGGCATCAACACCCACCAAATTCCCCCTCAGCAGTCGATGGGTGATGAAATCATCCCGCCAGTTGTAAATCAGACGGCCATAAAGGTGCGCGTCGATGTTGAAGGGAACTTGAAGCAATAGGAGATCGGCATCCGCCCCCACTTCCAGACGCCCTGCATTCGACCATCCCAGGGCATTCGCATTCCCCCTCGTGATGATCTCCCATACTTCGGCGGGAGTCGGAATCGGGTTTCGAGGATCAACCGTCAAAGCCCGATGTTTCGCCACTTCAATCATCGCCCGAGCCACCCGGGGCATGGCGACATCCGGCCCAGCCGCAATATCCGAACCGAGGGCCATCCGAACCCCATGCACCCGGGCGGCATGGAGATCAAACAGCCCGGATCGCAGAAAAGTGTTGGCCGTGGGACAGTGAACCACTACGGACTCTCTCTCGGCAATCAATTCCCATTCTTCAGCCGCAAGGTGGAGGCAATGGGCGAGGAGAGTTCTTGGACCAAGAAGACCACAGCGGTCATACACCCCGGTGTAATAAGCATCTTTCGGAAACAACTCCCGTACTAATTCACATTCACGAAGATTTTCAGCAAGATGAGTCTGAACCCCCGGAAGCGACCCATCGGTGTTTGGACAATTCGCTCTCCTTCCTGCTTCGACTAATAACTCTTCTGAACAGGACACGGCAAATCGGGGATTGATAGAGAATCCGACCCGATCCGTTGGTGATAACTTCGAAAGGGGTTGAGCACCATGCCCGCACAATTCCGGGGGCGCGTTCCGATCCATCAATACCTGGCCCACCCATGCCCGAGGAATGGATTGTCCATCGTGATTCCCTTTCTGAAACCACTCCATTCCACTTGCATGACTGGTCAAATACCCCGCATACCCCAGAGTTCCCGAGCGCAGCATTCGGGCATGGGTTTCCCCAATCTGTCTTGCAACAATTTCTGAATCACACCAGCCCATCTCCGCCGGAAAAATTACTTGATCCAGCCAGTCGAGCAAATCCAATCCATCGCACCCCACCGCATCGATCTGCGGCAGATGAATGTGAGCATCAATGAAGCCCGGACTGATGAGAGAATCTTCCCCACCCAAGTTCGGTTTCTCCGGAGGACTCCCTTCTCCAATATCTTCAATATGTCCGTGATTAAGGGATATCCACCCGAGAATGGGAGGATGGGGTAGGTTGGAAAGAAGGTATCCTTGAAGAATCATCTGAACTGACTCACAAAAAGAAACGATATTATCTGAACCCGGCTGAAAAGTATTGTAAGCGTAGCATCAACATTGCCTAAGCACACTTGCAGGGATAGAATGCCAACACTGGAAGAAGACCGGTATCTTTCCCATTTCCATGATTTTCCCTTCCCTGATTGAGGATTCAGATGACCACGATGACTACCGAACCAATTTTCGACAAAGGTCTAGCCAATACCATTGCCGCCGAGTCGGAGATGTCTTATATAGACGGCGTGAACGGCGTCCTCGAGTATGTCGGAATTGATATCGACACCCTGGCTCGCAAATCAACCTTCGAAGAAACGGTCTTTCTCCTTTGGAACAGGCGGCTGCCCACCTCGTCAGAACTCAATGCCTTGCAAAATGAACTCCAGGCGGAATACAACCTGCCCGACGCAATCTGGGAAATGATCTCCTCCATTCCCACCGATGCTACACCCATGCACGCCTTGCGTTCTGTCATTTCCGCCCTCGCCCTTCACGACCCCGAGGCAGATGACCCCTCACCCGAGGCGAACCATCGCAAAGCCGTCCGCCTGCTCGCCAAATGTCCGGCGATCATCGCGGGATTCGACCGCCATCGTAAGGGACTTTCGCTGGTCAAGCCCGATGCATCCCTGAGCATCTCTGGCAGTTTTCTGACCATGCTCAACGATAAAAGGCCGACGGAAACCATGGATCGTGCTCTTGATGTCTGCCTCATCCTCCACGCCGATCATGGTCTGAATGCCTCCACCTTCGCCGCCCGGGTTACCATCTCCACCCTCAGTGATCTCTATTCCGCCGTTACCAGTGCTATCGGAACCCTCAAAGGGCCACTGCATGGTGGGGCGAACGAAGCCGTCATGCGCCTTCTCCTCGAAATCGGCACCATTGAAAAAGTGGATGCCCATATCAAAGGAATGATCGATCGCCACGAAAAAATCATGGGTTTCGGCCATCGCGTCTACAAATCCTACGATCCACGGGCGACCTACCTGAAGACTTTTGCCGAGCAACTCGCCGCCGACACCGGCCACAAAAATCTCTACGCCATGAGCCGCCGCATCGAAGAAATCATGGAGGAAGCGGTGGGGGCGCGGGGCATCCTTCCCAATGTCGATTTCTACTCCGCCACAACCTATGCTTCGCTGGGACTCGAAATCGATCTCTTCACTCCTATGTTCGTCATGAGCCGCATCACCGGCTGGGCTGGCCACTGTATCGAGCAACTTGCCGACAACCGCCTCATTCGCCCCCGGGTCAAATATGTCGGCCCACACAGCTCAAATTATGTGGCGATCGATCAGAGATGAGAAACAGTTGAAAACGAGGCAAGGATTCCGGACTGATGAATGATTCAGACCTGAATTCATCCCTCATCCCATTTCATTCAAATCTCGATATCGCAAAACTTATCCACCAGTTATCCACTATTTTGGGGTCATTTTGTTGCTCAGTTTCCCAAACTGGGATAATGCCTGTGCATGCGTGTCCGACTCTGCTCCCGGAAGTAAATAATCCCGGGTAAGAGAGACCGGATACTGAGTTCAGAAGGGGAAGAACATTCGGGGGTGCCCCGGGAATGATTCCCGGAAGCGGATTGATCGGGATTTAACTGCCTCTTTTTGAGAATCCCCTTCCTTCCGTGAGCGTGGTCCATGGACATCGGACCTGATTTCATTCAATTGGAGTTCGAAGAAAGACCGTTCACCCACGGCTCGTTTTCTCATTTTAAGAAAGGAGTTGAGCCATGAACACGCGCATTCGATTTGTTGGCGGAGCCATTGCTCTCGCGGCCTTGACCACAGCCCTCGGTCTCGCCGCCCAGTCCCCCTTCGTCAAACCCACTCAACCCACAAAAATAGCCAAACAACTCGTTACCGAAACTGCTGGAGTTCATTACGGCGAGCTGGTCCTCATTACCGGAAATCACCGGGACATCGACTTGCTCGAAAAAATTGCCCTCGAGATCCGCGCCATCGGCGCCCATCCTCTTATCAGCGTTACCAGCGACCAACTTCAACTCGGCTACTACACCCAGGTTCCCGATCGGTTCGATGAGCAGGAACCCCTCTTCGCCCTCAAAATGGCCGAACTGATTGATGCCCACATCGCAATCAACACCAACGAAGACCCCACCCTGCTCAAGGATATTGATGATGAACGCATTATCACGCGCTCCAGGGCCATGAAACCCGTGTACGAGAAAATGCTCGAACGAGGCGTGGTGCAGACCCATCTTGGCAATGGGCTTTATCCCACGCGGCCTCTCGCTCGGCAATTCGACATCGCTCCCGAGATGCTCTCCAAAATTTTCTGGAATGGAGTTGCCGCCGATACCCAGAAAATGGAAAGCACTGGAACCCGACTCAAGGAAGTCTTCGTTGCCGGCCACACCGTAAAAATCACCGCTCCAAACGGTACAAATCTCGCCTTTCGTATCGAGAATCGTCCCTGTTTCGTCAGTGATGGCGTGGTCTCCCCTGATGATCGGTACGCGGGTGGTCCTGCCTGCCAGGTGTGGCTGCCCGCCGGAGAAGTTTACGGCACACCCGTTCCCGGCACCGCCAACGGAACCTTCATCGCCGAGAATTTCTTCTTCCAGGGCAAACTCATCAAGAACCTCACCATGAAGTTCAAGAAGGGAAAAATGACCTCGCTCACCGGCGATGGCAACACCAAGGCCCTGATGGCTCGTTACAACGCCGTCCCCGCTGACATTCGAGGCAAGGATCTCTTTGCCGCCTTTGACATCGGAATCAACCCCGAGGTCCGCATCCCTGCTGGCAGCAAAATGGTCGCCTGGATGGCCGAGGGGACTATCACCATTGGGGTCGGCAACAATGTCTGGGCCAATGGTAACAATGAAGTTCCCTTTGACCTCTTTGCCCATCTGAAAGGTGGCACCCTTACGGTCGATGGTAAAACCGTAGTCCGCAAGGGGCAACTCAAAATCAGGTAAATTCATTGACCTCTGAGAGCCGGATACGCATGCATTTGAGTTGAATCCACAAACCTAATCCGAACCCGCCACCCGGTCAATTTCATCGATTGATGCCGAACCTTGGGCCACCAACTGATACCCGAATTGTTGCAGTGTGGTGAATAACCCATGTTTTGCGATGTTGCGAATATCTCGAATGGAAGGACTTTTAAGCACCACATCCCGCATGGCGTCGTTGAATTCCAGCAATTCAAATAAAGCATGGCGGCCGATGTGCCCGGTGCGGAGACAACGGCGGCATCCCACGGGTACGAAAATACGAGGAACTCCCGCCACTTGTTTGCCCATCTTCATATTTTGGGCTGGCGTGGGTTGAACCGGCTTTCGGCAAGTGGGACAGAGCAGCCGAACCAGTCGCTGGGCCAGGATGACATTGAGGGCATTGGCCACAAGGTAGGATTCCACCCCCAGATCAAGAAGGCGGAAGATGGCTCCGATCGAATCCTTGGCGTGAACAGTGGAATAAACCAGGTGGCCGGTCATCGAGGCCTGCATCGCGACATTGGCGGTTTCCAGGTCGCGGATTTCACCCACAAAAATGACATCCGGATCCTGTCTCAGCACCGAGCGCAGAATGCTTGCGAAGGTGTTTTCCTGCTTGTTGTCGATGGGAATCTGCGTCGCCCCTTCGAGGTAATACTCGACGGGATCTTCAATCGTAATCGCGTTGCGTGCCTCGACATCAATTTCCCGGAGACAGGAATAGAGCGTGGTAGTCTTGCCGGAACCGGTTGGACCGCAGGCGAGAAGGAATCCCGCATCCTGAACGGCGATCGTTCGGATCTTTTCATACATCCACGGAGCTAATCCCAGCTCGTGGAGGCGAGAAGGAGCGTTTGATGAATCCAGAACGCGGATGACCATCTTTTGGCCGTACATGGATGGAGTCAGCGAAACTCGATAGTCCACCCGCCTTCCCTTCACCGAAACTGAAAAATGCCCATCCTGCACCACATTTTTTCGGCTGGTGTCCAGTTCGCAGAGAATCTTGACCACTCCCAGAATCCGCTTGAACAGGTCCATGGAAATTTCGACAGCAGAGAGCATGTAACCATCCACCCGAATGCGAATGGCCGCGTTTTCGATGCGGGGCTCCAGGTGAATGTCCGTTGCTCGTGCTCGAAAACAGGCAAGAAGAAGCAGGCGAAAGATGCGGATGCCTTCACCCCCATCACTTTCCGTACCGGATTCCAGGCCGGACGAGGCCGCTTGATGAATGGTGACGCCTCGGTTGTCGATCAGTGAAATGTCATGTTCGGTGAATGGTTTCTCCTGGGCCGAGTCGATAATTTCTCGCAATTTGACTTCATAATTCGTTTGTACATCACCCACCACCAGATTCAGATCGAGATCGAGCGTATCCTGCTCGACCACCAACTGCCTCTCTTCTTCCAGGGCCGCGGCAAAATCTGGAGCACTGCTGCTATGGGCTTCTTCATTACTGCGTTTAACGCTCTGGTCAGGATCGATGAAGTGGAATTCCGTGGCTCCGATACAGAAAATATCGCCGTTATCCAGAACCTCAGAGGTGATGCGTCGATCGTTGAGCTTGGTACCGTTGCGCGAACCCAGATCGCGAATGAGCCAGGTATCACCCCGGGGCTCGATGATGCAGTGCTTGCGGGAAGCCCGGTCATCGGTGATGACCAGTGTATTGTCCGGATGACGACCAATGGAAAGCGGATCATCTGTGAGAGTCAATCGCTTTTTTCCTTGACGGGATTTAACTTCTAAAAATGGCATTACAGAATTCCCCGGTGCTCACTGAAGACGATGAATTGCGGGTTTGAGAATCGTGAATGAAATTTCTCCAGATTGTGGCTGAAAAGTCCCAATCTGAAGGATTTATTGTAGCGGGGATATCGGACCAGCGTGTTCCAGGGGAAAGTCCCCCAGCATGCCCGCTTCGCCTGCCTTCCGGGTGACCTCCGAAGTTTTCTTAGAAACGGCCTATATTTGCAGGATTTTTCTTGCCCGTCCAAATCCTTCCAGTATATTTCAGTGGCGATAAAAATAGGGCGATGGGGGAACGCCGAATGCGGAGCGAAGACTTTGGGACGCTGCGGAGTGATAATATGGTTTAGTGGATTGTGGGTGCTGTTGATCTCTGTGTGCGCCCGGGGCAGCACAGTTGCGCCGATGACCGTGCAGAACCTGGCGGATTATTCAGGTGCGGTGCTGGTCGGTCGGATATCCACCGTGCGATCGTACTGGACAGACCAACCGCAGCGGATCGAAACCGAAGTCGTCTTTCAGAATCCACAATTCTGGAAGGGAGCCGATTTTCCAGGATCGAGTGAAAACTTTACGCTCATTGTGCCCGGGGGTCGAGTCGGCGAGATGGAAATGCGCATCGCCGGAACGCCCCGGTTTCAAGTGGGACAAAAGTGGGTGTTGTGTCTGCTGCCGAGTTACAAAACCTTTCCCGTGGTCGGCCTCTGGAACGGTGCATTTGAAGTTCGCCCGGATGGAAAAGGTCGAGAGCGAGTGTATCAAAAGGATGGAAGACCCGTACTTGGATTGAGTGAGAACGGAATGATTCGGCTCGGGGGGAAAATACAGAATGCCTCCGGGGGAAACATGCAACTTAATCCACTACGCAATCAGCGGCCACTGCGTGAACGGGGGGCGCAGCCAGAAAAGGCCATGACCCTCCTTCAATTTGCCGCACTATTGCGACCACGGCTGGATCAGAGTCGATCGTATACCCTCAAACATCCCCCGGGGAAGCCCATCCCTGTCACCCTGCGGGCAACCACCATACGCGAAGTCAAGAACGCTCAGAAATCGGCAGACAGAGCGCCCCGTCAATGAAATATAAATCGCGTAATCTGATCGTAATTTCAGCAGTGATACTGACCTGGCCGTCAGCACAAACTCAAGGTTACACCTGGTTTACTCTCGGTGGACAGCCCGTGGTATGGGCCGGTGGAGTGAGCGAACGCTACCTTTCCCCAACCACATTTCCCATTGGCAGCAATATCGAACAGCAGATGCTCCAGATGATGGGTGAATGGAATGCTGTGCCGGGATCTGTCTTTGTATATTCCGCCATTAATGCCAGTCAGGATTTTCCCATCGATCATTTCGACGGCTTCAACGACACCGCCGCCGTACCAGCAGCCGACCTCGATCCGGGAGTACTCGCCGTTACCTATCTGGTGAATCAAGGCGCGCAATGGTTCGACATGGATATGGTGTTCAGCGACGACCCGATGGGGCTTGGCTACCACCTCGGCTGGACTGCCCCCTGCCCCATCATCACCGATCCCGTGAACAATGGTTTTCACTTTCAACTCATCGCTCAGCACGAACTCGGACACGCCATCGGGTTGGGACACGATCCCGTCGGCGATGAGGGGCCGGGCTTCGCCTGGTTTATCAGTACCATGAATCCTCTCTACCCGCACGGGGGAACCACCGGACAGGACGGCATTACGGAAATTCATGCCGACGATCGAGGCGGAGCGCGCTTTCTCTATCCCCATTCAGGACCATCCCCTCCACCTCATATCGATCTCGCTCTGGCCAATTTCTCCACGGGCTCGATTCTCGGCGAAGCAAAATCCATCACCTTCGATCCTCCCGCAGTGTTGCCCGGAGATACCCTGACCTTGACGACCGTACTCGAGAATCTCGGTTCCACCAATGAATTCTTTGTGCGCCAGGGATTCTATCTCTCCAACGATGAAATAATAGACAATACCGATACCCTGATCGGGTTCCTGGAGTGGGATCTGGCCTTTGGCGATGCTTTCGATGTCGATGTGGTGGCCACCATGGCCGATGATCTCCCCTCGGGATCATTCTTTGTGGGCTCCATTCTGGACGACTTGGATACCGTGGCCGAGGTGTGGGAGGACAACAACGCTGTGCGCTACTGTCATCAATTGACGGTAACTCAACTCGCGCCGCAGATTGATGTGATCGGGCAGATCATTGTTGAATCCGGAGCCCCCTATGTGGGTCCGACACCGACCGTAACCAAACCGCTCAACATGGGGCCGATCACCTGGTCACTGGACAATCCCGAGCCGGGAATGACCATTGATCCGATGACAGGCGTCATCACCTGGCCTTCCCCCGTACCCCGTGATTTTCAATATGTTTTATTCATCCGGGGAACCAATGGAGCAGGAACAGCCACGACCATTCTGTTTCTTGGTGTGCGTATGCCCTGTTCAGCAGATGTGACACCCTTGAATCAAGATGGATCCATCGGCAATGGGGTGGTGAATATCGATGATCTGGTGGAAGTGCTGAATGCCTTCGGCACTGCTCAACCACGGTTCGATATCGCCCCCATGAATCCCGATGGAACTTCAGGTAACGGCATCATCAACATCGACGATCTGGTGACCGTGCTCAATGGATTCGGATTTTGCCCATAGCCGATACCGGTGATTTCAGCGTACACTTTCCTTTTTGAGGAGTGTGTCTGATGTCTCTGACCATGATTGAGAAAATCGCGACCCGTCATGCTGTGGGGCTTCCCGAGAGTGCAACTGCCACATCCGGGGATTTCGTAACCATTCATCCGAAACATATCATGACTCATGACAATACATCAGCGGTCATGGGTAAATTTCGAGGATTATTCCAGGGGGGGATTGAGCCGAAAATCCATGATTCCGGGCAGCCGGTGTTCGCGATTGATCACGATATTCAGAACAAAACGGCGAAAAATCTGGAAAAGTATGCGAAGATTGAGGGCTTTTCGAAAAAAATGGGCGTCGATTTTTACCCGGCGGGAACAGGAATCAGCCATCAGGTGATGGTCGAATTCGGCTACGCCACGCCGGGGAGTATGGTGGTGGGTTCCGATTCTCATTCAAATTTATATGGGGCCGTCAATGCGTTGGGAACGCCAGTTGTCAGGACGGATGCGGCGGCGATCTGGGCGACCGGGCAGACCTGGTGGCAGGTTCCCCGGGTGGCGCGAGTGGAGCTGTCGGGAAAATTGCAGCCGGGGGTGGTGGGGAAGGATGTCATCATCGCCTTGTGCGGCTTGTTCAATCAGGATGAAGTTTTGAATATGGCAGTGGAGTTTGTCGGGGAGGGGATCGAGTGCCTGAGCATGGATCAGCGGATGTCCATTGCGAACATGACTACGGAGTGGGGAGCACTAGCCGGAGTATTTCCGTTTGATGAGGTGTTGCGGGAGTTTCTGTATGGCCGGGCGGAATTTCTGGAGAAGCGGGGGATTACTCGATTTACCAGAGTGGATGTTGATCAGTGGTATGACGAGCGGCTCAAGCCCGATTCGGATGCGCATTATGCCGTGGAGTTGAGTTTGGGTTTGCCCACGGTTATTCCTCATGTTTCGGGGCCTGATCATGTGAAGGTGATGCGGGCGTTGCCGGAGATCGAACGCGAAAAAGTCAAGATTCACAAGGCGTATCTGCTGAGTTGTGTTAATGCCCGCACCGAGGATTTGGCGGAGGCGGCGGCCATTGTGGAGGGAAAGCATGTCGCCGAGGGGGTGGCGTTTTATGTGGCGGCAGCGTCGGCGAGCGTGCAGGAGGAAGCGGAGTTACGGGGTGACTGGGGGAAACTGCTGGGGTGCGGGGCGATTCCTCTGCCTCCCGGATGCGGCACCTGTATCGGTCTGGGAAAGGGCACGCTGGAAGATGGAGAAGTGGCGATCAGCGCCACGAATCGGAACTTCAAGGGGCGGATGGGCAGCCGGGAGGCGAAAGCGTATCTGGCCAGCCCGGCGGTGGTGGCGGCATCGGCGCTGGCGGGTTACATCTGCTCACCGACCCGGTTTAGTGAAGTAGAAGCGAAATATGCGATGAAGTTGAACGAGCGGGCCGTGTCATCGAGTTCTACTATTGAGATTGCGGAGGGGTTTCCTGCGGTGATGCGGGGGCGGGCTTTATGGCTGCCGGTGGATAATCTCAATACGGACGGGATATATTCGGGCAAACTGACTTATCAGGATGATGTATCAGATGAGGAAATGGCGGCGGCATCGATGGGGAATTACGACCCCGGGTTTGCGGGGATAGCGAAGAGCGGGGACATCATCGTGGCGGGGCAGAACTTCGGTACGGGCTCTTCGCGGGAGCAGGCCGCGACTTGCTTGAAACTGATGGGAATCCAATGCGTGATTGCGGCGAGTTTCAGCGAAACCTACAAGCGGAACGCTTTTAATAATGGGTTTCTGGTTTTGGAATGTTCAGCGCTTACGGGTTTTTTCCGGAAGGAGTACAAGAGTCGGGATGAGGCGACGGTTATTGCCTCGAATATCGAGATCGACTTTGGGGCGGGTGAAATCAGATCTGGCGATAGAGGTTTTGCATTCTCACCTCCCAGCTCCGTGGCCCAGGAGTTGATCGTGG
>CAZLXE010000043.1:0-16054 GCA_964563005.1 uncultured Isosphaeraceae bacterium | reverse complement strand
GGCGGCGCCGGCTTTGGCCTGTTCCGCCGCGGTCGCTTCATACACCGCCTTGCCGAGTTCCATGCTGGCGTCGTTGAGTTGCTTCAGGGCGGCTTCGATGGGCTCCTTGTCGTCACCCTTGAGTTTATCCTCAAGGTTGGAGAGGGCGGACTCGATGTTGCCGCGGATTTCGGCGGAGACCTTGTCGCCATGCTCTTCGAGGGATTTCTTGGTGGCGTGGACCACCTGTTCAGACTGGTTCTTCATATCCACCACTTCGCGGCGGGCCTTGTCCTCTTCGGCATGAGACTCGGCTTCCTGCTTCATCTTCTCGATTTCGTCATCGGAAAGGCCGCTGGAACCGGTGATTTCGATGTTCTGCTCCTTGCCCGTGGCTTTATCTGTAGCCGTAACCTTGAGGATGCCGTTGGCGTCGATGGCGAATTCCACCTCGATCTGCGGCATACCGCGGGGAGCGGGAGGAATGTCCGTGAGGTCGAACCGGCCAAGAGCACGGTTGTCGCGGGCGAATTCGCGTTCACCCTGCAGCACATTGATCGTCACGGAAGTCTGACTGTCCGACGCCGTGGAAAAGGTTTCCTTCTTGCTGGTGGGGATGGTGGTGTTCTTCTCGATAAGAGGGGTCATCACCCCGCCGAGGGTCTCCACCCCGAGGGAGAGAGGCGTAACATCGAGGAGGAGCACATCCTTGACATCACCCTGGAGGACGCCTCCCTGGATGGCCGCTCCGATGGCGACAACTTCATCGGGATTGATTGAGTGGTCGAGTTCCTTGGCTCCAAAAATTTCCTTGGCGATTTCCTGTACCTTGGGAATGCGGATCGAACCGCCGACCATCACCACTTCGCTGATGTCGCCGGGCTTGATCTTGGCGTCTTTGATCGCCGCCTGACAGGGGCCGCGAAGACGATCAAACATGGGTGCGCAGATGGACTCGAAGGTGGCCCGGGAAATTTTCACCTGAAGATGCTTCGGCCCGCTCTGATCAGCCGTGATAAAGGGGAGATTGACATCCGTTTCCTTCTGCTGGGAAAGTTCGCATTTGGCTTTTTCCGCCGCTTCCTTGAGTCTCTGGAGGGCCATGGGATCGGTGCGGATGTCGATGCTCTCGGATTTTTTGAATTCGTCGGCAATGTAGTCGATGAGCCGCTGATCCAGATCATCGCCCCCCAGATGCGTATCCCCACTCGTGGACAGCACTTCGAAGACGCCTTCCCCAATGTCGAGGATGGAGATGTCGAAGGTGCCGCCGCCGAAGTCGAACACGGCGATCTTGGCATGTTTCTTCTTTTCCAACCCGTAGGCGAGGGCGGCGGCGGTCGGCTCGTTGATGATCCGCTCCACCGTCAACCCCGCGATTTCCCCTGCTTCTTTGGTGGCATGACGCTGAGAGTCGTTGAAATAGGCGGGCACGGTGATCACTGCTTGCGTTACCTCTTCGCCCAGATAATCTTCCGCCGTTTTCTTCAGATCCTGCAGAATCATCGCGGAAACTTCCTGAGGGGTGTATTCCTTACCCCGCACCTTCACCTTGACAAGATCACTCGATCCGCCGGTGATTTCATACGGCACATTTTTCTCTTCAGATTCCACTTCATTGTGACGCCGTCCCATGAACCGCTTCACGGAGAAGACGGTGTTCTGGGGATTGGTTACCTGCTGGTGGCGGGCGGGCTGGCCCACGAGCCGCTCACCTTTGTCGGTGAAGCCGACTACAGATGGCGTGGTGCGGTTGCCGGAGGCGTTGATAAGCACCTTGGGCTGGTCTCCTTCCATAACGGAGACAACAGAGTTGGTTGTGCCGAGGTCGATACCGATGATTTTGGACATGAGAAATCTCCAGATAGGTCAGGATTGATCCTGACATGAGTTCGCGACGCACTCAAAACCGTTTTCTGCCGTGCGCCTACCCCATAGAGGCAAGCATGATGCCAGAGAAAACACGGATTTTGGGCTGATAACGGCGATTTGTAGCCATTCCCCGACTATTCCGTCCACCCCACCTGCCACTTTGGCAACCCTGAACAGGCCGAAATCCTTCATTGGTCTACCGATCCTAATCCCGTTCTCAAATGGCGAACTTATCGGCACTCATGCTGCGCCCGGTTGCACAACTCCAACATGTTCTCCATCGCGGCGACGGTCGTTCTGATCTGCGGCTCTATAGGTTTAATATGCTTCTCGTGAAAATCTCGGCTGACCGGATCATCCCACTCCCGCAGGGCTTTTTCCCACCGGGTTTCGAGGTCCTTCCAGGCCTGCTGAAGACGGGCACGGCCACTGTTGAGACTCATGATGATACTCCCGAATCGCCATCTGAAGACCGCTCGTCGTTCACAATGCCCTCCACCACCACATCTGAAGAAGGGGTCTGCAGCGCGATATATTTTTCCAGTGAATCTGTCATCTTGTCCAGTTTCGCCATCATCATCGGCAAGTCTCCATCCACGGTACGGCTGAGCGACTGACACTGACCCCGATAAAGCGTGTACTCCCGGTCGAGCAACCGAGCCCATTTCTGTACATTCTTCAATTTCATTTCCCCTTCCTCCAGCCGTCGTTTCGCTTTCGCCACCGCTTTTTTTTCATCCGTATCCTGTGGCCGACCATCCATGTTCATGACCTGCTTGCGATGCAGTTCACTCTTGGCCCGGGTAAGCAGTTCCTGTCGCTTTCTCACTTCGCGAATCCAGTAACTTTTCTGTTCCCCCTGCAGCCAGCCGAGTGTCCGCTGAATGTCGGACATGGCTCCACTCAACGCTCCCCGCGCATCATCGGCAAACTCGACCAATGCGGCTCGGAACAGCCGCAGGGTTTCGATAGAGGTGACTTTGGCTCGCTTACTCATTTCTGGGTGCTTCTACAAATCCTTGATGTCTCTCATTCCGGGGGCGGTTCAGCGTTGATTGAGGTATTCATCAATTTTTTCCGCTTTACGAAGCAGGAAGGGAATGTGCCGGGCGGAAAGTTCCTGAAACTTGGCCATGACTTTCATGGTCTGCTCGAACTCATCGAGGAATTTCTGCTGTTCCTGATCCCGCCAGGTCTGGCTCAAACCGGCGAGACGGCCGTGGATCACTGCCATCTGATTCTGAATTTCATTGGTGAAACGGCGCAGATCCTGGGCGAATCGGCGGAGTTCTTCGGGATCGACAATTGCTTTGGCCACAATATGAGTCCTTGCACGAAAACGGGTATTTAAACAAATCAATTTTCCAGTCAATTCTATTCTATACCCGGAACCGCCAACCAGTTGACATGGATTATTTTCTGTTGAATCTTCCCCGGGAAACCGACTGGACACCCCTGCTCAAAATCGTACACTCCCGACTCAATTGCCTTCTCCCTCCCGCAAAGGAATTCTACCCGTGAAACCTCTCCTCTTCTCCGCTGCTCTTATTTCCACCCTCTCCGCACCCGTCCTCGCCGAGCCCCCGGCTTCACAGGACGACACCATCCAATCGCTTCAAACCATGGTTCATGATCTGCAGCGAGAAGTTGATGCCCTCAAGGCGCAAAACACAGATCAATGGCTCACGGAACAGCGAGCCGAAGAAATCCGCGGCCTCGTGCAGGATGTCATGGCGGATGCCGACACCCGGGCTTCGCTTCTCGGATCCGCCCTCTCCGCCGGTTACGACAAGGGATTCGTTATTTCCAGCGATGATGGAAATTTCAAACTCAAGATGAACGGGCAGATTCAGGTTCGCTTCGACTGGAACAATCAATCTGATTTTCCTCCCGATGGTGACAGCAACCGCTCCGGATTTGAAAATCGGCGCACGAAATTAAAATTCAAGGGCCATGTGGTCGATCCCTCGTGGCAATTTGCCATCAACGGAGCGTTTTCGAGCGCGGGCGGCGCTTTCGATCTTGAAGATGCATTCATCCGAAAAATCCTCGACGATGGATGGTCAATTCGGGCCGGCCAGTTCAAGCCCGCACTGTTGCGAGAAGAATTGACCTCCAGCAGTCGCCAACTTGCCGTGGAACGATCGCTGGTGAATGAGGAATTCAATCAGGATCGCAGTCAGGGAGTGGAAGCGGAGTACAGAAATGATGATTTCCGGGTACGCGTAATGTTTTCCGACGGCATCGGTCAGGGGTCCCTCGGCTTTCCCGGCTCGTTCGGAGGGGGCAATGCCAAGGCAATCACCAAAGACACCGAATACGCCTTCACCGGCCGCATCGACTGGCTGGTCGAAGGTGATTGGAAGCAGTTCAAAGATTTCACCAGCCCCCAGGGGAGCGAATTCGCCGTCATGCTCGGGGCCGCAGCCCACACCCAGAAGGGTGAATTCGGCGATCCCGTGGGAGGTGGCGTGGAGGAAACCGAACTCACCACGATTACGGTCGATGCCTCCGTGGAGTGCAATGGAGGAAACTTCTTTGCCGCCGCCATCTTCCGTTCCGCCGAGGCCATCGGAGCGACCGATGTCGATCAGTCGGCCTTCGTCGCCCAGGGTGGCTACTACTTCAATAAGGACTGGGAAGGATTCGTTCGGTATGAATTTGGGGATTACGACACCGTGGGCATCGAGGATCTCAGTCTGCTCACCGTCGGCGTGAATCGCTACTACTCATCTCATTCGCTCAAATGGACCACCGATCTCACCTTCGGGCTCAATGAAATCGCCAGCCCCTGGGTATCCTCATCCGCCGGCTTCCGAACCGATGCCGTCAACGACGACGGCCAGATAGTCTTCCGCACCCAGTTCCAGTTGCTGTTCTGATTTCCAAAGTTACCCCAATAATTTACCCATAAAAAAGCGGTGCATTAGGGAACGACATGGTTTCCCAAAACACCGCTTTTATCTTATCTCATATCCGACGATCAAAAGGTGTCAAAGTCGTCATCCAGGGGAATGACCTGACTCGGGTCGGGATCGTGAGAATTGTGAACCGCCACGGGCTTTCGCGTAGCGGTCGCTCTCATCGAACGACCTGTGGGGGAGGGTCGACTGTTCGCTGGACTGCGGGAAGACTGTTCCATTCCCTCGACAGTGAAGCGGCCGACCAACTCGCGAAGCGTCCCCACCTGGGCCGCCGTTTCCTCTGATGCGGACGCCAGTTCCTCTGAATTTCCGGCATTCTGTTGAGTTACTTTGTCCAATTGAGTAACTCCCTTGTTGATCTGATCGATGCCGTCCGCCTGCTCTGTAGAGGCCGATGAAATTTCACCCAACAGGGTGTTCACTTTGTTCGTACCGGTAACAATCTCGGTGAGCACCTCCCCCACGCGAATGGCAATTTCCACCCCCGCATCGGCCCGACTCGTCGATTCTTCCACCATCTGGGATGTCTCCTTCGCGGCTTCGGCGCTGCGCTGAGCGAGATTCCGTACCTCCTCGGCCACCACGGCGAAGCCCTTGCCCGCCTCGCCCGCCCGAGCGGCTTCCACCGCCGCGTTGAGGGCAAGAAGATTGGTCTGAAAAGCGATCTCGTCGATCACCTTGATGACCTTGGCGATCTGATCGCTGGACTTCTTGATCTCATCCATGGCGCTTGACATATTCTCCATCTCCACCGATCCCTGATCGGCCGACTTCTGAGCATCCCCGGCCAGTGTGGCGGCTTGCCTGGCGTTCTCCGCATTCTGACTGGTCATGGACGACATCTCTTCCAGGGAGGAGGAAATCTCCTCCAGCGAGGCCGCCTGCTCGGACGCCCCCTCGGAAAGACTTTGGCTGCTGGAGGCGATCTGCTGGGCTCCCGCATCGATATCCGCAGAGCCGCTCGACACATTGCGAATGACATCAGAGATACCCGCGATCATCGAGCCGAATCCGTCGGCGAGTTGTCCCATCGAATCCTCCCCGGTAAACGGAATGGGTTCGGTAAGATCCCCATCGCTGGCCAGAGTGGCGACCTTGAGCAGTTGATCAACCTTGCTCTTGAGATCTTCGGTTGCGGCCTGTTCGCGCCGCTCGAGTTCCTTCTGTTGCGTAGTCACCGTCCAGGTGGCCATGCAGCCAATGAATTCGCCGCTCGTGCCATACACCCCATCCGCCTGGAGCGACACATCCTCGCCCCCGATTTTGATATCCGCTTTATGGGGCAGGTATTTTTTGGGATCACCCAGAATGCGCCGCTGCAGGGCGCGGTCGGCATGAAAAACATCGATGCAGGTGCCGATCATATCATCCGCTTTGACGGGCAGATTGTGTTCGATCGACTTGAGCGTGTTGTACGAAGTTTCGTTCATGTACAGCAATTTCAAATCGGAGTCGCAGAGCATGACATTCAGAGGCATTTGGCGCATCATCTCGTTGACTTTCTGCCCCTCTGCTTCCAGGTGCTTCTTTTCCGTGATGTCCTCCCAGTTCACCACCGTCCCCACAAATTTTCCTGTCTTGGAATACACAGGCGCCACCATGAGATCGAGTGTTAAGAGTCCCAGTTTTATTTCCGCGTTGTGAGGCAGATTTTTCGGATTACTCAATAAGCGGCGCTGCATATCCGGGTTTTGATGAAAATCATCGATACACATGCCGAGCAGATCATCGACTCCGACCCCGAATTCCTCCCTGATGACATGCTCGATCGATTTCAAGGTTTCCTTCGCCTTCTCGTTGATGAACACGAGTTTCAGATTCCTGTCGGCGAGAAAGATATTCGTACCCATGTTGTCCAGGGCGCTGCGCAGGCGACTGCGGTTGGAGGTGAGAGAGGATCGTTGAGAATTGGGTAGAAGAGGAAGTGCCATGGTTGAAATCTCCGATTTTTTCAATTGGGAAAGGTCGGATGATGCCAACAGCTGTTTCGGCTGTGGACATTCGTGGACCACAATTCCCTTCTTCGTACTGGCGAAGGGGTAGAAAAAGTGAAATTTAATCTTTTTTAATTGTGATTCAACGACCGCAATATCGTGGATAAGGAAATTTCCTATTCCCTTGAAGAATCAGAATGCATCTGCCTATGTTTGATAAGTGAATGTGCTTGCACCAGATGGTAATCCTTTAACCTGACATGCCACTCGCTCCTTCTGCTCCACAGTTTTGAGGCATCACTTCAATCACCGAATTCCTATAGTTCGGATGGTCTCTGACAGTACGCGCCACCCATTGTGGCCGCGGCTAACGACGCCGTTTTTTCTGCTTCCGAGCCAATCGGCGTTTCATCTTCTGCTTGTCCAGATGCCGTTGCTGATTGGCGACGAGCGGGGGGTGGATTTCAGTTTCTGAGGTGCAATTCAGTTTCAGATTCCGGAATTTCCTCATAGACTCCGGCCACCATTGTTGGCGCCGATGATCTTTTGCGATCCCCAATCCTTCCACACCCCA
This sequence comes from uncultured Isosphaeraceae bacterium, assembly GCA_964563005.1. GTDB lineage: Bacteria > Planctomycetota > Phycisphaerae > Phycisphaerales > SM1A02 > CAZLXE01. The sequence goes on along the minus strand of CAZLXE010000043.1, from coordinate 8,771 downwards.
CTTCCGGCGCACATCACCCCAGGAGCCGCACACCTGTTCATCCACCACATCAACGGCGTAAGCCTGCTCCACCTGTTCTGCCGCGGACTTTTCCTCATCCAGAGACATAAGACTGGACACGATAAATGCGTTCAGCAGAGGATCGTTGTCCTTACAACATTCCATCTCCTCCCTCATATGCCGCACAATCTCTTCCTTCAGTGAAGGCACGCGTCGGGCGATTCGCTTCAGACCATCCTTCGCCGGGAATCAACCGTGTCGTCCTCTGCGACGCCGATTGCACGACGCAGTGATTGACATTTGGGACTGGATTCCTATATTGTCCTCTGTTGTCCCGTTGAGAGAATAGGTGTCCTTTTATGCAACTCATGGTTCGTGATGTCGCCAAACTCCTGAGTGTTTCTGAGAAGACGATATATCGATGGGTGAAGTCGGGAAAATTGCCTGCATATCGTGTTCACGATCGGTACCGATTTAATAGGTCTGAACTTCTGGAATGGGCCACTGAGCGTCGTATAGGGATTTCTTCGGCCGTGCTTGATGAGCCGTCCGAGGGAGAGGGGCAGCCCCCGAAGTTGCTGGAGGCGTTGGAGCGAGGGGGAATCCGGTATCGTCTTGGCGGCTCGTCGAAAGAAGAGGTTTTTGCCTCACTGATCGAGGCGATGCAACTTCCCGAAGGCATCGATCATCCGAAACTTCTGAGGGCATTGTTAGCCCGCGAGGAACTGTCTTCGACGGGAATCGGGGATGGGGTGGCAATTCCTCATCTGCGGGGGCCGGTGGTGCTGCAGGTTGAGCATCCTCTGTTGGCCCTCGGTTTTCTGGAGCATCCCATTGATTTCAAGGCCATTGATGGGCAACGGGTACATGCCCTTTTCTTTCTGATCTGTCCCACCATTCGCTCCCACCTTCAGATGCTTTCACGATTGAGTTACGCCCTGCAGGATCCGGACCTGAAGGACGCGGTGCGCGATCAGGCCCTGCGGCCCGACCTTCTGCGGGAATTTGCCCGGGTGGAGCGGGTTTGTGAGGAGAGGATCGCGTCATGACGCATCTTCTTCTCTCGGTGGGACTGCTCGTGGTCAGCGGGTTCGCCGCGTTGTTGGTGGGTCGCCGCACTCGAATGGCGACTCTGATTGGAGTGGGAGGGGCGTCTCTGGCCTGTGGGTATGGTCTGGTGGCCGTGCTCCCGATCTTTTTGAGTGGCGGCATGGAACAATTGATGCTTCCCTGGGAAGTTCCTTTTGGGTCGTTTCATGTACGGATCGATGCGCTGTCGTCGTTCTTTCTCATTCCAATCTTTCTTCTTTCCGGGGTTGCCGCGCCGTATGGGGGTCACTATTTGAGTTCATCGGATCGGGAAGCGGGAAGATTCCCCGGTGCGCCATGGCTGTTTTACAATCTGCTGATTGCGGGCATGGTGCTGGTGGTGATCGCCTGGAATGCCATCGTGTTCATCATGGCGTGGGAACTGATGTCGCTGGCTTCCTATTTTCTTGTGACCATGGACCACGAGAAACCGAGCGTGCGCGATGCGGGGTGGATTTATCTCATGGCGACTCACCTGGGGACGGCCTTTCTCTTCGTCCTTTTTTTGATGATGGGACCGACCTCGCTTGATTTTGATGCTCTGGGACCGGGGACACACGGGTCACTCCTGTTTCTCTTTGCCGTCATCGGGTTCGGGACGAAGGCGGGATTTGTCCCCTTGCATGTCTGGTTGCCCGAAGCGCATCCGGCGGCACCAAGTCATGTTTCGGCGGTGATGTCAGGGGTCATGATCAAGACCGGGATTTATGGGTTGTTGCGAATGATTACTCTGCTCGGGCCTCCGCCGCTGTGGTGGGGGATGGTGATGATCGGCATCGGTCTGTCTTCGGGTGTGCTGGGGGTGCTGTTCGCCCTGGCGCAGCACGATCTCAAGCGACTCCTCGCCTACCACAGTGTTGAGAACATCGGCATCATCGCCATCGGGATCGGCCTGGGCATGATCGGGATGACCACCCACAGCATATCTCTGATGTCTCTTGGTTTCGCGGGGGCACTTCTGCATGTTCTGAATCATGCCCTGTTCAAGGGGTTGCTGTTTCTGGGGGCGGGTGCGGTTCTGCATGCAACTCATACGCTTGAAATCGACCGACTCGGAGGCCTGTTGAAACGGATGCCGCAGACCGCGATTGTCTTTCTCACCGGCGCGGTGGCGATTTCGGCCCTTCCTCCACTCAATGGATTTATCAGTGAATTCCTGATGTATTTCGGGGCCGTTCGCACTCCACATGCGGTCATGCCGGCAGTCATCGGGGGCCTGGCATTAATTGGAGGTCTGGCGGCGGCGTGCTTTGCCAAGGCATTCGGAATGGTTTTTCTAGGCCAACCCCGAACGGAATTGACGGGTACACCCCATGATCCCGGGGTGGCGATGATGCTTCCCATGTGGATCCTGGCTTTCGGGTGTCTTGCCGTGGGACTTCTGGCTCCCTGGGGGATAACTTCTCTCGCTCCTGCGGTAGCCCAACTTTCGGGTTTCCCCGCGAATGAAATGCTGGCCGATGCTCAAGTTCCACTGACCGGCATTGTGCTGGGCACGACGGGATTTCTTATTCTCGGGGCCATCCTCGTTGGCCTGCGGGCCTGGTTGCTGTCGGGACGAGAGGTTCGGACGGAGACAACCTGGGGCTGCGGGTATGCTCATCCCACCCCGCGCATGCAATATACCTCTTCCTCATTTGCGAACCCGATTACTTCATTATTTCACACCTTGATCCGGACCCGGCGTCACGAACAGTGTCCGGAAGGGATTCATCCGATGAAGAGTACCCTCGTTACACACGCCCCATCTCTGTTTCGCGAATTTCTCTACCGGCCGATCTATCATGTGATCGAGCGTGTGGCATTGTGGCTCCACTGGCTGCATCACGGGCATGTTCATCTGTATGTGGTGACTATTCTGGTGACGCTGGTTGTCCTTCTCGTCTGGAATCTTGCCTGATGCATTGGGGAATGCTCATCATCTCGTTGGGATTGTCGCCGCTCATGCTCGGTTTGATCAACCGCATCAAGTCCTTCTTTGGGGGACGCACTGGTCCATCGTTGTTTCAGCCGTATCGAGATATTTCTAAACTCCTGAGGAAGGGCGCGGTGTACAGTTCCGCCACCAGTTGGGTGTTCAGGGCCGGCCCGATTGTGGGCCTGTCATCGGTTCTGGTGGCGGCGATGATTATTCCCATGGGGGGAAAAAATGCTCCCCTTGCGTTCTCCGGCGATCTGTTTCTTTTTGCCTATCTGTTGGGACTCATGCGATTTTTCACGGTGGTGGCGGCACTCGATACCGGGTCGAGTTTTGAAGGCATGGGGGCTAGTCGCGAAGTGAGCATCTCGGCTCTCGCGGAACCGGCGCTCCTGCTGGGCCTCGCGGTGGTGGCCGTGATCACCGGCCAGACATCGCTCTCGGCGATGTATGCCGAGGTCTCAGCCGAAACATGGCTGACCACTGCGGCTCCGTTGGCTTTGGTCTGTGTTTCGCTCTTTGCTGTTTTTCTGACGGAAAACGCGCGTATTCCGGTGGATGATCCCACGACTCATCTCGAACTCACGATGATCCACGAGGTGATGGTGCTTGATCATGGCGGGGTGGATCTGGCGTTTGTCATGTTTGGCAGTGCAGTCAAACTTTGGGTGCTGGGGATGTTAATAGTCGGGCTGGTCGTGCCGATTCATGCAGGTCCCTGGTGGTTCATTTTCCTTATTTCCATCGGGGGGATGGCGGGGGTGGCCGTCCTCACGGGCATCATTGAATCATCCATGGCCCGTCTGCGGCTGACGCATATTCCTCAACTCCTGATCGGAGCCGGCGCATTGTCTCTGATCGCTCTTCTTCTGGTGCTGCCATGAATGATTGGATCGAACTCATCATGGTGATGACGGTATTGACGAGTCTGGCAATTCTGGCCTCAAGTCGACTCCGCGTTTGTATCCGCATGGTGGCTATACAGGGATGCCTCCTCGGCATCCTGCCGCTCATCATGGATAGTGAAGGTGTAACCCTGCAAACAGGAATTATGGCAGTCGCAATTCTTGCCATTAAAGGTCTGCTTTTTCCCAGAATGATTACCCGGGTGCTGCATGCCACGCATGTGCGCCGGGAAGTCGAGCCATATATCGGTTTCACAGCCTCCGTCCTCATCGGATTGTTGGCCCTGGTGGCGGCATTCTGGCTGGGATCGCGTTTACCATTGCCTGCTGAGCTGGCGTCGTCCCGTATTGTGGGCATGGCGATTTTTCATATTCTGGTCGGTCTGGTGATGATTGCCTCCCGGCGCAAGGCGTTGACGCAGGTGCTGGGATATCTTCTCATGGAAAACGGGATTTACGCCTTCGGTGTGGCCGTGGCCCGTGATCAGCCATTTCTGGTTGAGATGGGAGTGTTGCTGGATGTTTTTGTGGCGGTCTTTGTCATGGGTATCGCGGTGATGGGGATTCAACGGGAATTTGATCACATCGATATTGACCGGCTTTCCGCCTTGCATGAATCGAGCAGTTCTGAAGGAGAGCCCTCGGCATGATTTACGCGATAGTCCTCACTCCGCTGATTCTGGGCCTTCTTACCTGTGTGATGCGCCAGGAATCTACGCGGCGTGGGGTGCTTGTAGGAACGGCTCTGGTCCATGTGGGCCTTGCGGCAATGTGCTGGATGACGCCGGTGAGTCCGGTTCTGAGGGGTTGGCTTTCATTGGATGATCTCGGGAGGTTGTTTCTGAGTGTGACGAGTGTTCTGTTTCTGCTGACCGCGTTCTACAGCATCGGCTATCTCAGACATCGCAAGCACGCTGATGGGGTGTATGTCCCGTGCATGCTGTTTTTTCTTGCCGCCATGACCATGGTGTCTGTAAGTGGCCATTTAGGGCTGCTATGGATCGCCATCGAAGCCACCACGCTCGCCAGTGCCCCGCTGATATGTCTCAACCGAAACGCCCGCTCTCTCGAAGCGATGTGGAAATATCTACTGATTTGCTCGGTGGGCATTGCGTTGGCATTGCTGGGGAATTTCTGCTTTGCGGCGGCCTCAATTGAGAACCCTTTGCCTATGGTGTTGAACGAACTGATGGGCGGAGCCACTACCTTGCAACCCGCATGGTTGAAGGCCGGATTTCTCTGCCTTCTCGTGGGCTACGGCACCAAGATGGGATTGGCCCCACTCCACAGCTGGCTCCCGGATGCCCACAGCGAATCACCGTCCAGCGTGTCTGCGCTTCTGTCCGGGGCGTTGCTGAACTGTGCCTTTCTGGGCATCCTTCGTTCGCTTCAGGTGTGTGATGCGGCAGGGCTGGGTGAATTCGGAAGGAAACTCCTCCTGGGATTTGGCCTGCTTTCAATGTTTATCGCGGCCATCTTCATTCTTCACCAGGTTGATTACAAGCGTCTCCTTGCCTACTCGAGCGTGGAGCACATGGGCATTCTGGCCGTGGGAGTTGGATTGGGAGGACTTGGTGGTTTCGGGGCGATGTATCATGTGGTCAATCACTCTCTTACGAAGGCGATGCTCTTTCTGGTTGCAGGCAACATTCTTGCGGCCTACCGGACGAAGGCCACGGCCACGGTTCAAGGTGTTGTCTCGGCGATGCCCTTGTCGGGCATACTCTGGATTGTCGGCCTGCTCGCCATTACTGGATCACCTCCATTCAGCCCATTCATGAGTGAACTCATCATTCTGCGCTCTGCCCTGGAGCAATCGCGATTCGTGGTTGCGGCGGTTTATCTGGGATTGCTTGCGGTGATATTCATGGGGATGTCACAGTTGATTCTGCGGATGGCTCAAGGCCCGGGCCCGAAAGACCTGGAGCCCGGCGCCGAAACATCGTGGACCATCATTCCCCCGGTGTTGCTCGGGTTGGCAATTCTGGTGCTCGGAATCTGGTTGCCTCCATTCCTGGCCGACCTGCTTCACTCGGCCGCCGCCATCGTGGGAGGTACGCCATGATCAGAGTCAATTACGGATCTCAAATCAACCTGGATGACCTTTCCATTGGCTCAATCACTGAGTTTCGGCGTGATATTCTTGATGAAATCGCTGGGGGGGGAAGACTGGTCTCCATGTTTGGTCAGCCCGTCGGTGATGCCGTCCGCCTGTTTGCCGTGTTGGCTTCAGAAGCCACCGGGCAGCTCACCCTGACCACGGCCCAAGTGCAAGAATCATACGATTCAATCACTCCTGAATGTCCGCAGGCGCACTTGTTCGAGCGCGAAATATGGGAGCAGACCGGACTCACCCCACTCGGGCACCCCTGGTTGAAGCCGGTTCGATTTGCCCAACGCACGATCCGTGAGGAAGAATTTTTCCGGGTGGAAGGCGACGAAGTGCACGAGGTGGCGGTCGGCCCAGTTCATGCCGGCATCATTGAACCGGGGCATTTTCGGTTCCAGTGCCTTGGGGAAGAAGTGCTCAATCTCGAAATCATTCATGGGTTTCAGCACCGGGGAGTCGAAGCGTGTCTTCGAGGTGGCCTGAATCGACGCACCATTCATACCATCGAGACCATGACTGGGGATACTACAATCGGGAATGCCCTGGCGTATTGTCTTGCCATTGAGACCCTCACCAACACCACTGTTGATCCCCAGGCCGAGATGCTGAGAGGGATCGCTCTTGAACTGGAACGCATCGCGAATCACACCGGCGATCTGGGAGGGATCGCCAATGACATCGGGTATCTCCCCACCGCGTCCGGTTGCGGTCGTCTCCGGGGGAGTATTCTCAACCTGACGGCCATGGTGTGTGGCAGTCGATTCGGACGCGGGTTGATTCGCCCGGGGGGAATGGGGTGCCCGTTCGATTCCTCGGTGGCGGCGGAGATGAGGCAACAGTTGGATCGAGCATTGACAGATCTCGAGATGGCTATCTCGCTTCTTTGGAAAACTCCATCCGTACTTGCCCGATTCGAGGGAACCGGAACGGTGACCCCTGAGTGGTGTCGGAAATATGGTTTTGTCGGCCCGGTGGCCCGGGCCTGCGGGATGCAGCGCGATGTGCGATACCATTTTCCTTCCGGGGTGTATCGTCTGGCCCATATTCCGGTGTCCACCTGGGCCACCGGGGATGTCCTCGGACGGGCCCATGTCCGGTGGATTGAAATCCAGCGATCGGCCGCTTTTATCCGTTCACATCTTTCCCAAATACAGCATGTCGAAGTAAGCCATGTGGTGCCTACGGATCTTGCTCAAAATGCGATGGCTATCACACTGGTGGAAGGATGGCGGGGAGAGATCTGTCACACGGTCATCACCGATGAACGCGGCCAAGTTTCCCTTTATAAAGTGGTCGATCCATCGTTTCATAACTGGACGGCCATGGAGTTGGCTATGCGTCGTCAGCAAATTGCCGATTTTCCCCTCTGTAACAAGAGCATGAGTCTCTCGTATTGCGGGTATGACCAATGATTAAAGCATTGCACCAACGGTTTCAACAGGGTCATCAGACGATTGCAGTCGCCGGTGATGCACTGCAGATTCCGGAGTGGTTTCGCGGGCGCCCGGTCATCGATCAGGCGCGGTGCATGTCCGGGTGTACACAATGCGAAAAGGCCTGCCCGACGGAGGCCATTATCGTGCGGGAGGGAGAAGTCTCGGTTGATCTCGGACGATGCCTGTTCTGCGATGATTGCCAGCGGGCATGTCCCGAGGGGGCGATCACTCACGCTCGAGACCATCGAATGGCGACCCGCGATCGAACTGATCTGGTGGTCACGCGTGAACTCGCCCTGGCTCAAGCCCTTGACCGCCAGTCTCGACGACTCTTCGGTCGATCACTCAAATTGCGACAGGTGTGCGCGGGGGGCTGCAATGCCTGCGAATCGGAACTCAATGTTCTCAGCAGCGTTCTCTACGATCTCGCCCGTTTCGGAGTTGAATTTGTGGCCTCGCCCCGGCACGCGGATGGACTCGTCATCACGGGACCGGTGACCCGAAACATGCTCGAAGCACTGCGGACAACCTATGACGCCATTCCCTCGCCGAAAATTGTGGTGGCGGTGGGAGCGTGCGCCATATCGGGCGGGCCATTCGCGGGGAATCCGGAGCAGAATGACGGCGCAGATTCAATCCTGCCCATCGATCTCTACATCCCGGGATGTCCTCCCCATCCATTCACCATCCTCGACGGCATTCTCCGCCTGCTCGGACAGATTGATCCCGACGAAAATAGTACATCCACGCTTCAGAATCATTTGGACTGAAATTCCGGGGGAACTCTTCACCCGATTGCCGAAATGCTTGTGGGTTGTTGTCCGGTGGTGGCCTATCAGTTGCGCTCGGCAGTTCTTTGGGGCAGCGATGAAGCACGGGCTAGTCCGAAGTGATCCATTCGAGGGTATCAGCACGGCGGTCCGGGCGAATCATGAGCGGTTCCACTTCGTCAGCCGGGAGGATGCGGCAAAGGTGTTGGCCGCCTGTCCGGATGCTCAATGGCGGCTGATCTTCGCGCTGGCTCGTTTCGGTGGCCTGCGATGTCCATCGGAAGTACTGAAACTGACTTGGGGCGACATCAACTGGGAGCGGAACCTGATTCGTGTCCCTTCCCCAAAGACGGAACACCATGAAGGGGGAGCCAGCCGCATGATTCCCTTATTTCCGGAGTTGAAGCAACCCCTGCTCGATGCGTTCAATGAAGCCGAGGATGGGACGGAGTGGGTCATCACCCGCTATCGGGGGGGCAATATGAACCTGCGGACACAACTACTACGGATTATCGCCAAAGCGGGGGTCGAGCCGTGGCCGAA
>CAZLXE010000042.1:0-16200 GCA_964563005.1 uncultured Isosphaeraceae bacterium | reverse complement strand
GCGAGGCAGCCGGGGATGTCGTTCATCCGCATCTGCCAGTAGGCCCCGATCCACGGCCGGGCGTCGAATTCGGAACCCTTGGTGATGGTGCGGAAGCGGAAGGGCTTGCCGAGAAGATCCTGAAATTGAATGCCGTGCGATTCCCGGATGGTGACCATGCGCACCTGATCATCGAGATTGCGGATCAGGCCCATCAATTCGAGGAACTGGTCTTTGTTCTGCCAGTCGAGATAGAACACGGAGTAGGGGCCGGTTTCCATTTCGCCCCGCACCCGGAACCACACCTGATGAGTGAGTTCTCCATGGGGGCCATCGAACCAGCCGAGGCCGAAGTTCTTCTCCGCTTCCCACAGGATGTCGGCCCGGGGAATCTGGGGGGAAGTGAACGAACACTGGCCGTGGTGGGGTTGGCGGGCGAGGCGACAGGCGTGGACGGCTTCGTAATCTTTCTCCAGCAACCGCTTCGGAGGGCGCGAGGGACGGGGAACCTTGAGGTCGGCGGGATCGAAACTGATGCGATCGACATAGCCGCCAGAACCGAAGCCGAGGCGATCGTAATAGCCCTGCTCGAACATGCCCAGCCCGGAGACCAAAGCACCTTCAGCCACATCATCCGCAATGGCCCGGGCGGTGAGCCGGCCAGCGAATCCCATTTTGCGGGCGATGCGGCTGGTGGTGACGCCCGCCACACAACTGAAGGGCAACGCTTCATCGAGATAGCGGATCGTCCCCGGCCCGGTGAGCACCAGACATTCCGCTTCGCCCGCGATCTCCGCCACCGAACCCCGGCAGCACTCGAGCAGCAGATCCATGACGGCTTTATGCTCATCCTTGCCTTCGATCCACCCCGTCTCCCGCCAAATGCGACGGACGGCCTCGAGATCAGTGTCCGGGTTGTATGCTCTGAAACACATGGGGCGGGATTGTAGCCCCGGAATTGGTGACAGGTGGCAGGTGGAAGGTGGGAGAGTTTTGCTACTTGCTCGAGCCCATCTTTTCTATCACCTGGGTGCTGCTCAGGCCGGGCCGCTCGGTGAGAATCTGCAGGTCGATGTCTAATTCCCGGATCAGGTCGTACTCGTTAATTTCTCCGGGAGCATAGTCGCCGCCTTTGACATAGACATCGGGCTGGACGGCTCGGATGAGGTTTTCTGCCGTGGGTTCGGGGAAGACGATGAGGTAATCCACGCACTGGAGTTCGGAGAGAATTTCGAGGCGTTCGGGCTGGGGATAGACGGGGCGGCTTTCGCCTTTCTGTTGGCGAACCTGTTCATCGCTGTTGACGCCGACGACGAGGATATCGCCCAGCCCCTTCGCTTCGCGGAGATAGGCGACATGACCGGCGTGGATGACATCGAAGCAGCCGTTGGTCAAAACGATTTTCTTTCCCGATTCCCGGAAAGACGCCAGTTCCACCGACAATTGTTCGAGCGTTCTCGCCTTTCCCTCCGGCTTCGCATGATGCAGCAATACTTCCCGGTGCACCAGGGCGAAGGGGATGGGCTGCACGCCGAAGACTTCCACTTCCAATCCTGCCGCGGCGTTGGCGAAGGCGACGGCATCGGGCCAGGAGAACTGATTGGCCGATCCCGCGGCAAGGGCGGCGAGGACCATATCTCCGGCTCCCGTAACATCGTACACGCTGCGGGCCACGGTCGGAATCACTTTCGCTTTACTCCCCCCGGCAGTCGATCCCTTCTCATGCAGCAGCGCTCCGTGACGATCGAGGGTCAGCACCACGGCATCGAGATCGAGATCATCGAGGAGTTGGCGGGTGAGATCGGCGTTGTGCAGATCGCTGGCTTCCAGCGGGGTTTCCTTGCCGGTGACTCGCTCGGCTTCGGTGCGATTGGGGGTGATGATGGTGGCTCCCCGATATTTTGTGTAGTCATCGAGCGAAGCCGGGTCCACCAGCACCGGCTTTCCCGCCTGTTTGCTCATTTCGATAATGGCCTGACAGATTTTTGCCGGGCAGACCCCTTTGTCGTAATCTTCTATACACACGACATCAACAGTGGAAAGTTCGCGCTTGATGCGCTGCAACAATTCCTCCAGAACTCCATCTTCCGGGGGCCCGGGGGTTTCGATATCGAGGCGGAACATTTTTTGAGGATGGCGATGCTGGGCGAGGCCGACCATGCTGCGTTTGACGGTGGTGTGTCGCGTGGGATCCGCGATCAGGCCGTCCACATTAATGCCTTCTTTTACCAGGGTTTCCTTCAGTCGCCGTCCTTCCGCATCGTCCCCCACGAGGCCGAAACACTTCACGGCTCCCTTGAGGGCGGTGAGGCAGCGGGCTACATTCGCCGCTCCGCCGGGCCGATCTTCTGTTTTTGTGGCCTTGAGCACGGGGACGGGGGCATCCGGGCTGAGGCGTTCCGCGGCACCGTACACCAGTTGATCGAGCATGAAGTCACCGATCACCAGGGCGGTGAAGGGGTGGTAGGAGCCGAGTTGGTCGAGCAGAGTGGGCATGGGCATCAGTTTCGGGGATCGGAGCGGGAGGCGGAACCGTCGGCAAGCGTGCTCAGCACCAGAGAGCGCAGTTCATTTTCTCCCGAGACAAAGTCCAATTCGAGCGTCGGGATCACGATGGGAATAGTCCATTGATCCCAGTCTATCAGAGACCGCAACTTCACCCAATCCTTGCCGGTGGTGAGAAGGGCGTGGGTTTTCTGGTCTGCCGTCATAAGATCGGTCACTTTGCGGAGGAACCGGGACTTCCGAGGGTCGTAGTGCTGATGATCGCGGACAGGGAAGTCGTGAATGATGGTCGCCCCCGCATTTTCTATCTGCTGGCGCATGGCGGCGGGATTTCCGATCCCCAGTAACGACATCACCCGTCGGCCCTTCAACCATGCGACTTCCTCTTTCCGTATTCCCTCTCCATCGAACACCTCCAGGGTAGACCACCCATGACGAGACCACGCCACCGGCGGCTTTTCGTGATGCCGCTGCACCGCCCGAGCAATAGACTCATCCGGGGCCTCCGCTCGACTCACTACCACCGCATCCGCCCGGCCCAGATTTTCCAACGGCTCCCGCAGATGACCAGCGGGGAGCAGGCGATCGGAAAAAGTATCCCGAGTTGCGTCGATGAGCACAATGTCGAGATCGCGATGGAGTTGCCGATGTTGAAAGCCATCATCCAGCACAACGCAATCGACTTCAGAATGGGCGGAGAGATACCCCGACAAAGCATGATGACGATCGGGATGCACTATGATCTCCACCCCCCGCCCGGAGAGGCGTTGCATGTGTTCCGTTTCCTCATCGCTCAACTCGCCCGGCCTTGCTCCATAGCCCCGCATGGCGATGACGGGCCGATGATTCGCCGCCAGTAATTGCTCCACGGTCCAGGTCACCATGGGAGATTTTCCGGTCCCGCCAGTGGTAATGTTGCCGATGGAGATGACGGGGATGGGGAGGCGTTGCACCCGGTGGGGATCTCGGTCGAAGGCGCGGTTCCGCCTCGCTATACCCGCCCGATAGACCCAGGAAAGGGGAATCATGAAGGGGAGCAGCCAATTTGGAAGGGGGCCAGTCATGAATTTTCTTCCTCATCATGCTTCTTCAACTCTTCGTGCAGCGACTTCGCCGCCTCCAGCATTTCCCGTTTCTGCTCGTGTTGAATGAGGCGTACGGAATTCATGGCGTCCACGAGGGCTGAAATGACGACCAGTCCCAAAAGGATGAACGCGACCGTCCAGGTACGCAGATACGAGGTCGCCTCAACCTTCGGATCCAGAAAACTCAATCCCTTGCCCAGTACAGGCAGCGACAGCATCATCAAGGCCAGCGAAATGCGCCGAATGGTGCAACGGCTCTCCGGCACGCTTGCTCTGCCCAGCCGCAGCCAGTACCCCACAATGATCAGGCCGAGAACGATCAGTCCCGGAACGCTGATCCAGGGGGAGATGTGGACAAACGCCAGCATCAGGCCGCCCGCCCTTCCATCATGCCCAGCCACTTCGGCAGGCGGCGCATGGGCAGACCCATCACCGTGGTCGGATCTCCTGTGCAGGAAATCGACCACCCCGCTTCGATGCGTTCGTTCAGGTTGTATCCCCCCGCTTTGCCGCGCCACTGCCCGCTTGCGAGATACGATTCGATCTGGTCGTCAGAAATTATGCCGACGCGGACTTCTGAACGATCGAACGCGATAATCCTTTTTGCGACGAAGGTTATTTTCCCGATCGCCAAAAGGCACACTCCGGAAAGCGTGTTATGGCTTTTTCCCCGCATACTTCTCAGCATGGTTCGGGCCTGATCAACATCTCTCGGTTGCCCCAGTATCTGCCCCGCCTGGACGCACACCGTATCCGCCCCTAACACCAGTCCTTCTTTCTTGCCTTGCAACGAATCCGCGGCATGGCGTGCCTTGAGATACGCCAGAGCCATCACCCAGGCGGCGGGAGAACAGCGCCCGGCCTCCAGATTTCCATCATCAATACCCGGCGGATGCACTTCATGAGTCATGCCTGCTTCCTTAAGAAGCAGCGCCCGCCGGGGTGATGCACTCGCCAGCCAGATCATCGGGGACTGCTTCATAATGAACATCCAGTTTGAACGATTGTTTTCGCCAGCACCGCATCCACTCGCTCCAGCACCATCTCTCCGGAAATCTTCTCCATTAGTTTCTCTCCCCTGCTTCGATAATTGGCGGTACGGGCGGCATCGCGATCTCCACATACCACACTATCGAGGCATCCATACGGCCCCACAATCTCCGGATTGGTCGGGCCGAACAATCCCACGCACGGTCGATCGAAGCCCACCGCCATGTGCAACGGGGCGGAGTCATTTGCAATCACTAACCCCGCTCCGCCAATGACGGCCATCGTTTGTCCAATCGTGGTCTGCCCGGTGAGATTGATGAGGTCAATTCCGGCTGCGGCCATCGGCCGCACCTGTTCTTCTTCCCCCGGTCCGCCGAGGACTACGATTTCCGAGAATCCCCGGGTCTTCAACGGCTTTACTAACTCGATCCACCGCTCAATCGGCCACTGCTTGCTGGCCCACCGGGCCGTTGGGGCCAAAACTACATACGGCTTCTCATAAATTTCCCGTTTGGCTCGCTCTTCATTCCACCATGAATGATCTTCGGGATTGTTGTACAGCCGCATATCGAACACCGGGTCGATCTCCAGCGGCTCCAAAAGCGACATCATGGCGTCCACCGTATGCACTCCCGATTCGATTGGGTGTCGAACATTATATCCCAGCCAGGCAAATTCCCGAGCTTTGGCCGGGCCGATCCGTAGCCGGGCTTTGGTCGCCCAGGCCATAAACCCACTTCGTCCCAGCCCCTGACAATCCAGCACTGCGTCATATCCGACACTGCCCAATCCTCGGAACCATCTTCTCATTTCTCGAAAGATCGCCGGATTCCGCCACCACCGAGCAAACCTCATTCGAGGGAATGGAATCACTTGAGTGAGGGCCGGATGGTGCTCCACCGCCGCGACGAATGAGTCCTGCACCACCCAGTCAATCCGGGCTTCGGGATACGCGCGGCGCAAACTGGCCAGAACTGGAACCGTGCGACAAACATCGCCCAACGCACTCGGCCGCACCATCAGAATCTTGTTCAACTCAACCAAACCGTCATCCTGACATTTTCTCCCCCGAAATCCGAATACAAAGAGGAGGTTCTTTGAACCACAGACAATAAATATCGGTATCTTAACCATCTGGGCCATGACAGCCATTTAACTCGGAAAACCCCCGGAGTAATCCCCGGAATAACTCCTGGAAAACCCCTGACCGGAGATCCCCCATGATCCAGCCCACCCTGCACGCAATCACCCTCTCCGCCGCCCTCCTCTGCGGCATGACCACTCCCCTGAACCCCACCGGTTCAGCCCCGTCCCCCGCGGAAGATGTGCTGGTTTTCTATTCCGCCGGGTTGGATGGGCTGCTGGTCGATCCCCGCGATCAGGGGCTGAAAAACGCCCTGCGGCTCATTGACGACCGCATTATGGAACTTCCCGCCGAACTCGATGAGCCGGAGATTCCCGCCCCCGCGTTCCAACTGGTGCTGGATATGCTGGCTCAGCCCATGACCTTCCGGGCGGGGATTCTGCCCGATTTCAATCCGGCGGTCGATCCTGAAGACCACCCACCTTTTTACGCTCAGTGGAATGTCCTCACCGAAGATGGAGATTATGCCTCCGATCTCGCCGGGCGTTTCTCCGGCATGCTCAATGCTCTGGCTCCTTTTCCCAGTCAACCCGCCAATCTCGATGGTTTTCCCGGCTTGCAGATGATCGATCTCGACGGCGTGCCTCTCTTCCACGGCCGGGCCAATCTCGGGGATTCCCCCGGGTTCACTCTGGCTCTCAATGAAATCAATGACGAACCGCCCTTCCTGGGAAAAACCGGTCTTCCCGATGGCGTCGAACCGGCGCTCGGATTCCGTCTCAATTTCGGTGGCCTCAAGCCCCTCCTGCAACTTATCGAAGAGCATGAGGACGAAATGGATGGCGGCGAACAGGCCATAATCAAAATGCAACTCGGCCTCATCGGCCTAAACGGGGACAATCCCCTCGTCATCTCCGGGGCATGCGGCTACGGCACAGATCGATCATACGGCTCCGTTCGCGTAGAAAATTTCACCGAAATGGCGGAGCAGTGGGGAATGGACACGGATTCGTTCCTAACCGCAAATGACCTCAAGTTCATTCCCCGGGATGCAACCCACGCCCAAGTTGCCCGCTTCGATTTCGGCGGCTATTGCGACGCCATGCTCAAAATGTTCTCCGAACTTCCCGGCATGGACATGGAAGAAAATGACCCACTCGCCATGGTCGAAGCCATGACCGGCATTCACCCCAAGCGAGACCTCATCGACCACCTCGGCGACACCATCGGCTGGTATATGTCCGACACCACCGGGGGCGGATTGCTCGGCCTCGTGGTCTTCGCCGAGATCGACAATCCCGAGGGCATCCAGCAAACCTTCGACCAACTCTACGGCATGGCCAACCAAATGGCGGGCCAGATGGCCAAGGGGTACATCCAGTTCCGTACCCGCACCATAGATGGCCGAACTTTCACTACGCTCACCTTCCCGGGGCTTCCCGTTCCCCTCGAATTCTCCCTCGGCCAGTCTTCCGGATATTTCTTTGCCGCCGCTTCGCCTCAGGCCCTGCTCGCAGCAATGGATCAGGCCGAACACGGAAAAACCAATCTCAACCAGAATCCCCACTTCCAGGAAATGGGAGGGAAGAATCTCCAAGGGGCAATCAAAGTAACCTTTATGGACACGCCCCGCCTCATTCAAGGGGGCTATGGGCTGACTTCCCTCGGCATGGCCGCCCTCGCCAACGCCACCCGCTCGCCGGTGGATTCCAATCGCGATGCGGGAATCATCATGCCCCGCTATCACGATCTCATGAAAACCGCCAAGGCCTCCGTCACCATCAACCGCATAGTTGGGAACGACATGATCGTCGAAGTTCAGGGCGATCGGTCGTTTCTCGCCAATATCAGCGGTGTCCTCGGTTCAATCGGTGGCCCCCACGGGTTGGCCCTCGCCGCCCTCGGAGCGGGCATGGCCATGCCTGCCATGGCAAAAGCCCGACATCATGCGGAAATGCTGCAGGAACAGGAACATCAAATCAATGAAAATGAGGGCGTCATGAGGCCAACGGATATGGCCTCTAGATTTTTCTCCTTTCTCCTGAACCATCGCAAGGTTGATCGAGCCACGGGGCAAGAATTATCTCTGCTCACCGAATCCCCAGATTAACCAGACCACCGAGTTCAACCTCCCTTCCTCCCCTTGAGGAACAATTTCCGGAAATTATGTCGGCAAAACGCCAGACCGGATGATCTGAGTCAATCCGTCGTTACTATGCCCATTGATGCCGCGGACGGCCCCGCCGCCGCGCTGTCATATGGAACCGAAGTAAAGTAATGAGCGAAGAACACTCTATCTTGAAATGCCCACTCCCCTCATCCCCGTTTGATGAGATACTCTCCCGGTCGTGAACCCAGTCAACCCCTCCCAACCCGCTCCTTCTCATCTGGATGACACCGATTCACCTCTGTCCATGGGGGATTCCCACGCCAGCGACACCCACCCCGTTCCCGGCGACTCCTCCCCCTCCTCGGCTTCATCAACTCCCACGACACAATCTATCCCCGGCGACTCCTCCACCGGTGGATTCGAAACCATGTTGGGCAAACTCGTGGTCAAGTCGGGACTGGTGACGCGAGATGAACTCGATGTCTGCCAGCAACTTATCGACGATTCTTCCCCCGAAGAACCCCGCGTTCTCACCGATCTCCTGCTTGAAAACGACTACCTCACCCGCCGCCAACTCGACCGCCTCCGCGATGAGTTCGACGATCGGAAAACCACCCAGCGCATTCCGGGTTACAAAATCACCAAAAAAATAGGGGCGGGGGCCATGGCTTCCGTCTTCCTCGCCCGACAGATCTCCCTCGACCGGGATGTCGCGATCAAGGTGCTGCCCCGAAAATTTTCCGACAACACCAACTTTATCGATCGCTTCTATAAGGAAGGACGGGCCGCCGCCCAACTCAATCATCCCAACATCGTGGGGGCGTTCGATGTGGGGCACGCCGGCGATCACCATTACTTTGTGATGGAATATGTCGATGGCCTCACCATTTACGATAAAATTCGCCGCAAAAAGCGCATCCCCGAAGCACGGGCCGTCGAAATCATCATCGGTGTCGCCCTCGCCCTCGAACACTCCCACGCCCGCGGCTTCATCCACCGCGACATTAAACCCAAAAATATCATGCTGACGCGGGACGGCGTGGTGAAACTCGCCGACCTCGGCCTCGCCCGGGCGATGTCCGACAAGGAGGCCGCCGAAGCCGAAGCCGGTCGGGCCTACGGCACACCCTTCTATATCAGTCCCGAACAGATCCGGGGTGAAGTTACCATCGGCGCTCCCGCCGATATCTACGGCCTCGGCGCCACCTTCTTTCATATGGTGACGGGACGGGTTCCTTTCGAGGGGAAAAGCCCTTCCTCTGTCATGCACAAGCATCTCAAGGCCCCTCTCACTCCCCCCGACCACATCAATCCCTCTCTCTCCTCCGGCTGCGCCCTCGTTATCGAAATGATGATGGCCAAAGATCCCGCCGACCGTTACCAGAGCGCCACCGATCTGCTGGAAGACCTCGCCCTGGTCTCTGCCGGCGACCCGCCTCACTTCGCCCAGAAAGATCTGAATCTCAGTGATATTGCAGAATCCATCACCGGCCCCGCCAATTTGCCCCCGGTGGTGCAAAAGACGGATAGTGTGGGCCATTCTCCCGCTGCTGCCGGTCCGAGTTCCCTGATTCTCATCATCCTGCTCGTCCTCAGTGTGCTCGGAAACCTCATTCTTCTCGCGATTACGCTCGGCAGTTGAACATCTTTCCTTTCGCCTCCCCTCGTGGGGTTATTTGGACGATATGATGTCGCTATGGAACTCTACATCGACACCGCCAACATCGACGAAATCCGCGAAGCCGCCAGCATGGGCGTCCTCGACGGCGTAACCACCAATCCCTCTCTCGTTGCCCGCGAAGGCGTCGATTTTCACACTCGACTCGCCGAAATATGCGAAGTGGTCTCCGGACCGGTCAGCGCCGAAGTGGTCTCCACCGACCACGATGGCATGATCGCCGAGGCGGATGTCCTCACCCGCATTGCCGACAACATCGTCATTAAACTCCCCTGCATCGTCGAAGGTCTCAAGGCCTGCAAAACCCTGTCCGACCGGGGTGTTCGGACCAACATGACCCTCTGCTTTCAGCCCCTCCAGGCCCTCATGGTCGCCAAAGCCGGGGCGTTTCTGGTCAGCCCGTTTGTGGGTCGCGTTGATGATATTGGGGGCGAAGGCATGGACATCATCGGGCAGATTCGACAGATTTACGACAACTACGGCTATAAAACCAAAATCCTCACCGCCTCCATCCGCCACCCCATGCACATGGTTCAGGCCGCTCTCCTCGGCTCGGATGTGGCGACGGTTCCATTCAAGGTCATCCAGCAGTTTATGAAGCACCCGCTTACCGATGTGGGGTTGGAAAAGTTCCTCGCCGACTGGGAAAAAACGAAGGCCGCCACCCAACCGGCAATGGCCTGAATCATCAGATTTCGTGGATTACGATCCTTTACTCCCGCACTTCCACCACCATCTCCACCTCCACCGGTGCCCCCAGGGGCAAGGCGATTGCACCCACCGCCGCCCGGGCATGACGACCGGCTTCCCCGAAAATCTCCACCAGCAAGTCGCTGGCCCCATTGGCCACGAGGGGCTGATCTGTAAATCCCGGCTGTGAAGCCACATACACACCGATCCGTACGATTTGCTGTACCCGGTCCAGGTCACCATCCAAAGCCGCCTTCACCACCGCCAACCCATTGAGCACGCACCGATACGCCATCTCCTGGGCTTCCTTCACAGAAATATCTCCCGGTACTGATCCGGTCTTCCCCAGTTTGCCCTCCACAAGGGGAATCTGGCCGCTGATGAACAGAAGATTACCGGACCGAACCCACGGCACATACGATGCCACGGGCTTCGGAGCCGGGGGAAGGTCAATCTCCATTGCACTCAAGCGATTATCAATTTGATTCATGGGCAAAGACCGTAACCTGAGACAAAAACTGCAATTACAACTTTTTTGTCAAAAATAATCATAATTCTTAACTTTTTGGAACTTGACACCGTCCTAATACGGAGTATTCTATAGACAGGTGCGAATCGTGCACCGAAAAACCTGATCTCTTGCGGCACAATAATACCGTTTCCGAACGCCCTTCTTATTTTCGCCCTCATTCCGCCGCGAGAATCGACAATCTGACCAACCTTTCGTACCCAATTTTTGGAGTGCTTTCTCGAAAACGCACCAGAAATCGGAAAAATGTAAAAGTGTTGGCATGAGATCGGCTCCTCACAAAAGATGCCCGTCGATCGCGATGAGTAGGCGACCCATCGAACTCTCCCCTGTTTCCCCCTCTCTGTTGCTGAAATAACAGAAAGGAAAGTGCTATTTTCGGCCCATCCGTCGTTCGGCTGGCCCGTCTCGTTTTTTTATCCCGTTCTGATTCATTCCTACATACGGAGACCCTCTTATGAAACGGAAACATGGTTTTACTCTGGTCGAGCTGTTGGTGGTGATCGCCATCATTGCTCTGCTGGTCGGCCTGCTCCTCCCCGCTCTGGCCAAGGCGCAACGCAACGCGCGCTCGATGAAGGACCAGGTCAATCAGGTGCAGATTCACAAGGCGATGCTCACCTTCGCCAACGATAACAAGGAACGCCTGCCCACCCCGGGCCTCATCAACCGCCGGGGGTTCATGGTCGGTGAACCGCCTCAGGCAATGCAGGTCTCCGGCTCTGGCCCCGAAGACTACATCAAGAACACCACGGCGAATCTGTACTCCGCCATGATCGCCCGCAAGTTGATTCCCCCGAAAGTCCTCGTTGGTCCCACAGAGGTCAACTTGATCGTCGAGGAATTCACGAAGTACGATTACGACCAATACCGACCGATGGCGGATATCTACTGGGATGGAGACATGGTCACCGACACTGGCGTCAACACTGGCGAGGGCTTTCTTGCCGATATCAGCGGCGCCAATGCAGGAATCTCCCATACCTCATACGCACACATGGCCCTCTGTGGCGAGCGGAAAGTCAAGGGTTGGAGAACCACTGCCAAAGCCACCACTGTCATTATGGGCACCCGTGGTGTCAAACACCCCAACGGTAACAATCCCGCACTTCCCGCACTCGAAGATTTTGAACGATCACCGACGCTCGAGCTCCATGGAGCCAAAGATGAGTGGCAAGGCAACATTGTTATGGCCGACAATCACTCCGTTATTAATGTTGGCTTCTATATCGATGAGGTTGGGTACGAAACCGCCTCTGCATCTTCCGCCACGGACTTGCGCATTCAACCCGACAACATCTTCGCCGCCGAGTTCAATGATTACGATTATCAACTCACCGGTGGTGCGGCTGATGGCGCGGGTGAACCTTCTCAGGATGCCTTCCTTGTCATCTGCGATGGAGCCACCCGTTGGACCGTCGATGAACTGTATGACGAACTTCGATTCTGATTTTTTGGCCCGGTCGGGGATTCACTCCCCGACCGGTGCCTTGCTTCTTTCTGTTTTCTACTCTCAACCGGAGAATTTATTATGAAACCCAAACGCGGATTTACCCTCGTGGAGTTGCTGGTGGTCATGTCCATCATCGCTCTGCTCATGAGTCTGCTTCTGCCTGCCTTGCTCAAAGCCAAGCAGAAAGCCAACCTCCTCAAGGATCAGGCCCAGATCAAAGAAGTGCACCAGGCCTGGCTCACCTACGCCCCGGATCACAAGGGGCTGTTCCCCGTCCCCGGCCTCATCAATCGTAAGGATGCCCTTATGGCGGATGGTACGAGTCGTCCTATCCCCGGACGGGGTGATGAGGATTCCCAGAGGAATACTCACGCAAACCTTCATTCCGTACTCATCATGCAGAACTATTACGATCCCAGTCTCTGCGTCGGCCCCACCGAACCGAGCGGCAGTGTCTTCGTGAAGGATGACTACAACTGGGATATTGCCAATACCGTCACTGACATTTATTGGGATGAAACCTTTGCCTCTGACTTGACCGCAAACTCCAATGTCTCGTATGCCTCCATGCTCCTTGGGGGACCGGCTCGCAAAGATCATTGGCGCAACACCATGGATTCCCAGTTCGCCGTCCTCGGCAACCGGGGCGTTCAAGCCGGGAAGGACGATGTTGAAAATGTTTACAACAATTCCATCACCCTGAAAACTCACGGCCCGGACAAATTGTGGGAAGGCAACATCTGCTACAACGACAACCATGTCGAACTCCACGACACTTTCTGGCCGGATGGCATCGTGTACCGTGATACCTCGGGAGGAGCTGGAGTCGTCCAGTCATTCGATGACAACATTTTCAGTAAACAAACCCCCACCATTGATGCAAGTGCAATTTTTGTCAAGGCGGACAATACCGACATTTTCCTCTGCCTCACAAAGATTGAGACACCGGTTGTGGGTAGATTCTTTCTCGCTTGGGACTAAGTTCTTACTCGGGGTTTCATAGGCCCGCTCACCGCCTCATCATTTCCCGATGACGCGGAGACCCAGGACCAGAATTCAAGTCGGCCGATCGTGTTTTCACGGTCGGCCGACTTTTTTATTCAACCACCACCACTTGCCTCTTCACCCATCGAAGGGGTCGCCCGATGACTCATGAGGGACACCGCCTTTTTTATGCCGTCCGGTCATCCACAATTCTTGAGAATAGTTCCGGGATCCAGTCAACCACAGGCAGACTTAAAGAGGCCTGAAACGCTCAGTTGCGAACTTGACATCAAGCGGTAAACATGGTTTACTATACGATTCTAGGTTCGGCAGTTTTGTGTCGCCGAACGGCTCTCTTTTAGAGGATGAATCGATATGGCCCGATACCTTGGCCCCAAGGTGAAACTTTCCCGTCGCGTTGGTGTTCCCATCGCCGATATCCCCAAGCATACCGCCAAGCGCCAGCTGAATCAGCCCGGCATGCACGGTTTTCGTCGTCGTCGCGTCAAAGATTACGGCATTCGGCTGACGGAAAAGCAAAAACTCCGTTATTACTACCATGTGATGGAAAAGCAGTTCCGTCGCTATGTCACCGAAGCCGCCCGTCGCAAAGGCAACACCGGCGAAGTGCTTCTCCAACTGCTCGAACAACGCCTGGACAACATCGTCCGTCGGGCCGGATTCACCAGAACCATCTGGGCATCCCGCCAAATGGTGGTTCACGGGCATGTTTTAGTGAACGGCAAGAAGCTGGATCGGCCGAGTGCGGCTATAAATCCGGGGGATGTGATTTCTTTGCATCCTCGCATTCATAAGTTGGCGAGGGAAAATATGGAGTCGTTGTCTGGGCATATTACCCCGGACTGGCTGGAGGTAAATCCTTCGGAACTCACGGCACGGGTGGTGGGTATTCCCATTCTGACGCAGGAAATTTTTGATGTGAATACCAACCTTATTGTGGAATTTTACCGTTAAAACAGCGTTTTTTGTTTCTCTTCCCTCTGGATTGGGTTCGGCCAGGGGGATACAATTCTGGCATGTCTTCGGGGACTTACGAGCCACCACCACCAAGCGACCGGTTGGGTTTTTCTTTCCCGCCGGTCGTTGGTTCATTTTGAGAATGGCGGTACACTGACATACTGTGGTCACCGAAAAGTGACGAAAAGATCGGTAAAGTGAGCAAAAGTTGATGATCGCCCGTGAATTTCAGGACTCTTTGTTCCCTTGATTTTTCCTAGATTTCCCTTTTACGCATTGGTATGACTGGATTGATTCATGTTTAAGTTCCTTCGGAAATACAACGCCATTATTCTTGCCGTGGGCGGCACACTGCTGCTGATTACCTTTCTGATTCCCCAGGCGATTCAGAGATTGTCCCGGCAGGCGGGTCAGCAGGGGGCGGTGGTGGCGACGGTGGGGAATGGGGAAGAGGTTTCCGGGCCGGAATGGAATCGGGTGCAGGCGGAGGTGGAACTGCTGGGAAGATTCGGGATCAACCTGCCGGGGGTGGGCGTGCTGAATGATCCGGATCAGTGGTTTCTGCTGGTGCGGGAGGCGGAGTTGGGAGGGTATATCGGGGGGACGGCTACGGGAAGGGCGCGGATTCGATCATTGTTTCAGGTGGCGGATGCTCAGAGTGTGGATCAGCAGATTGTGAATATTGCGGGGAGCACGGGGCAATCGCCTCATTTTGTACTGGAAACTTTTGCCCGGTTGGACGGCATTCTGCGGTTGATCGGTTCGTATGGGGGTTCGGGGAAACTTTCTGATCGGCGTCTGCGGAATTATGCGGATAATATTTTCCGTTCGGTATCGGCGGAGATGGTGGTGATTGAAGCAGATCCGGAGAAGAGCGATCTGATGCCGACGGCGGGGCAGATTCAGGAGCAATTCGAGAAGTATCGGAACGATATGCCGGGGGAGGGGGAGCAGGGGTTCGGCTACAAACTGGCGGATCGGGTGCGACTGGAATGGCTGAGCGTTGATGCGGACGAGGTGCGGACGGGGATTCAGAAGAGCGATCAGTTCAGCCGCACGGAGCAACTTAAGTATTGGCGGCGACACGAGGGGGAAGGGGCGATTCCGATGATGGGGGAGGATGCGACCGGGATTCCGGATGAGGTATTCGTGGCAATGCTGGATGAGTTGACGGCGGAAGCCCTGGATGAAATAGAGAAGTTCGCGGTGAACCAACTGCGGAGAACGCGGCGGGGGTTGCTGGTGGAGGCGGGGCGGGTTGCTTTGCCGGAGGATTGGGAAGCGAGAAAAATGAGGTTTTCGGCGTTGGCGGAATTGATAAGAGATCGATTTTCCATTGAATTGCCGGTTACGCAATCATCCGGGGAGGCGTGGTTGGCGGGGGATGATCTGGGAGAACTGGAGGGGGTGGGAACGGCCACGACGGGGAAGTTCGGTAAGCAGCCCTTGGGGTTAAGTGCGTTGGTGGCGGCAGCGCGGGAGTTTGATGCGGAGAGTGTGTATCCGATTCAGAAGGATGTGGCGGGGCCACCGCTGCGGGGAGTGGGGGATGATGAGGGGGATGTGTATTTGTTTCGTTTGACGGATGTTGATCCCTCGCATGCCCCGGAATCGGTGGAGGAAGTGCAGGAGCGGGTGGTGGCGGATTTGAAGGCGCTGGATCACTATGCGAAATTGCTGGAGGAGCAGGCGGCGATTGAAAAACAGGCGGAGGAGGAAGGGATGTTGTCGGTGGCGATGGCGCGCCACACGCCGATTCAGCCACCGATGGCGGTGACGAAGTGCGACCAGCAGTTGCTGAACTTTTTTATTCAGAACACGGGTTCGCCGCAGGCGTTTCCTTCGAATCTGCCGGTGATCGGGGCGCACGAGGAGACGATAGAGGCGATAGTGGATTACAGTCGTGAGTTTCCCGACAGCATGCTGGCCTCGACACTGACGGAGGAGGAGCGGGTATTGACGGTTCCGGTGAAGGATAAGTTGTGTTTGCTGGTGGCGAGGATTACACAGTTGCAGCCGGTTTCGGAGGGGTATTACGCGAGCCAGATCACGAGCGGGAGCATTAAGATTATGCTTTTGCGGGATGAGGTGACGGTGAATGATGATCAGGTTTTGGAGGCGTTCACGGTGGAGGC
>CAZLXE010000041.1:0-16700 GCA_964563005.1 uncultured Isosphaeraceae bacterium | reverse complement strand
GCAATCCCCCTGATGAACCACCAGTGAAATCCCGCCCCAGCGAGTACGGCGATATGGAATACTTCGTGGCCCTGCACCATCCCCGGTATCACCACCGGCCAGCATAAGAAATCCGCCATAGCACCCAAGGTATAAGCGAGGCCGCCCCAGAGCAGGGGCCGGATGAACGAGAAGCCGTGCTGTTTGATGAGGAATCCCGCCGAGACCGCACCGAACCAGCCCAGGCCGATGTAGAACGACAGGCCCAGCCATTCCGGGAATTCTGCAAAGAAGATCGTCTTCAGCGTTATCCCGGCGATTGCCGCCCCCCACACCAGTCCCAACGGCCCCCAGCGGAGCCAGCCCCGGAAGAGAATCACATGGATCGGCGTGAAGGTGCCCGCGATCAGAATGAAGATCGCCCCGTGATCCAGCCGCTCCAGCACGCAACGACCTGCACCGCCCCCTTCGAGCATGTGATACACCCCGCTCATGGAGAACAGCAGCACGCACGACACGGCATAGACCACCAGCGATACCATGCGCCCCTTAAATCCCGTCCTGCCCAATTCCCGTCTCGCTCTCTGCACCAACATCGCGCCCAGTCCCACAAACACCGCCGCCCCCAGCAGGTGACTGATCGCACTGAACGGCTCAAAGAAACCGGGTAAATGCACCAATTCTGTTAACTGTTCTGTTCCGCCGCTCGTCATAACTCATCGTAGCCGGGAGATTGAAGAAAAAGTAGGAATCTCATCGCTCACTCCCCATGCTCCAGAAACCCCTGCCTCTGCAAATATTCCAACAGGTCGCGGGAAATTTTTACATTGTTTTCCTGTACATATTTCACTTGGGTATACACCTGCGCCAGATTCTGCACGCCAGATTCCCGGATCATCTCGGCCAATTCGGGAAACGCCATATAGCGGTTCCAACCCTCCGTTTCCCGCTCCCGGTAAGTCTCGGCGATCCGCGCCTCATCATAATTCTGATACTTCTCCTCATGCACAATACTCTCCATTGGAAGGCGAGCCCGAAGATCCGGGTTCTCATTCGGCATCCCCACCACCAGCGTCGTCGCGGGAAACACATCGCGGGGCAGAGCGAAGAAGTCGATCAATTCGGGCACGGAGCAGATCGTCGTCCCCATATAGCAGATGCCGTACCCCAACGATTCCGCGGCCAACGCAGCATTCTGAGCCGCTATCAAGGCGTCGGCGAATCCCACCAGAAAACTGAGGAAATTGTCATACGCCGGCTCAGCATCCGAAGCCCGGCACCACCGATTCATCCGATTCCAATCCACGCAGAAAGTCAGCAACACCGGTGCCTGCAGAATCATGTCCTGCTCGAAATGCATCTTCCACAGCGCCTGCCTGCGCTCGGCATCTTTGGTCACGATGATGCTGTAGGTCTGCATATTCCCGCTGCTCGAGGCCCGCGTCGCCGCGAGGAGAATTTCCCCCAGATGGTCATCCGGAATCGGGTCTGACCGGTATTCTCGAATCGAGCGATGGTTCGTCAGCGGATCAGGTATGGACATACGCGAAAGTCTCCGGTCAATCGGGGTTCAGAAACCTGAATGATAGTGATTCTGGCCTTCCCACAACTTATTCTGATCTTCGGCTGGAGACGCAAATTATTACCGGAAGATGAGAATACTTGGGTGAAAATGACTGACCTCGATTCCGAACAATTCCCCGGCCTTCCTCTGATTATGGGGAAAGTTAATCATGTCCCGCCGGAGAGCCATCATGTTCCGCCACCTCGCCCATCGTCACGCCCCCCGAATTGCCCACCACATCGCCCGCCTCCATCGCTTCGCCATCGGTGGCGCGTGGTTTTTCATTGTGGTCAGCATGCTTCATCTCCTTTATGCAATTTCTGTGAAATGGAATGAATCCGCCGGGGTCTTTAAAGCGTATCACACGGTAGTGAACGACATTTCGTACGACGCTTTCGGATTGACCTACGCCGGAACGCTGGGCCTTCTTCTGGCTCTGGGTCAGTTCGGCGTCGTGGGAGTCGCCGCCCTCACTGGATGCAAGGGCATTGTGCACATTCCCATCCTTGGGCGACTGAATAGATTTTGGGGAATTGGACATCTCATCCTCATAAGTTGGGCCGCCCTCTGGCTGGGAAACTTCATCTGGCTCGCGTCCATCGACCACGCCTTCGATTCCTATGGTCAGGTCTTCATCATGTCCATCCTGTTCATCTGTACCAGTTGGCGCGGGCTTGCGGACTGGAAGCAGCATCGACAACACAATCATTTACCCGCCGATCAACCGCCCAAGCCGCCACACCGATCAACGAGAACCACGGCAGAGCATGAAGTGGTCAAACTCCTCCGTACTCAGGAAGTCTCGGTCTCCCCCCGCATCCGTGAACTTTCCGATCGAGCCGCGGCAGATCTCGACAGCACTCCCCACGATCCGAATGCCGTTTTCTCCATCCCCGAACGGCTACAACGAATATATATCCTCGCTCGGAAAAAAATGGTTCCGACCCGAATATTCACCGCAAAAACCGCCAGTCAAACTTCCCGTAAGTTGACCGAACTCGCCCGATCCAGCCGTTCTCAATTCAAAAAACTCGCAGGCCGATGGAAATCATCGACCCCCGATGCCGCCTGATCAACCGGAACGAAATCCCTTTCGTTGTTACGAAGTGGTGGTCTTTTTCTTCCCCGTGCTTTTTGTCTTTGTTGGGGATTTTCGAACGCTCTTTTTCGGATCGCCTCCCCCCCCATCAGACCACCGCTGCAATTTCGCATGCACCTTAATCCCCTCCGCAGATCTGATCTGACGAGCCATCCATGCGATATGCTCGTGCAGAGTCATCGATTCATCCAACGCCTCCTGATCGATCAAAAACGATTGCAGCCGCTCGTCCAGCACCACGGCATGGATGTCATAGCACACCAACATCACCCGCTCGGCGACATACGGGGTGATTCCGTCCAGAGTTTCGAGAAAATGCCGAATCTCACGCTTCCCCATTTCCTGAAATCGTTCCAGGGAAACGCGGTGCTCCCGTTCGTAGATGTCATTGAGGGTGGCGCAGAGGCGGTGCAGGCGCTCTTCCGCCTGAGGATATGACGATCCGATGATTTCGATCAACTCATGATTTGTGGTCACCCGCAGATCATTGGTGTCGATGCACGCCCGCTTCAGTTTTTTCATCACCCCCACCGCTTTCTCGGTAGTGGAGTTCTCCATGAAAAAAGAAAGAATGAGCACAAATACCGGGTCTTTCTCCACCGGAGGAAAACTGTCCATGCCCGAAGGCAACGAACGCAGGAGAGACTTCAATTTAGCGGCAAAGACAGCGGCGTTTTTCACGCGGATGGCTCCTCATTGATCGGGTCCAGTGATGAAGGGGATGAAGACAGGAATTCAACCTCTGGCGTCAGGGTTTCACTCCCGGTTCCATCCCCGGGTAATTCCAATGTTTCTTCAGATGCCAGCCCCAAGTCTGCCTCGTCCCCTCGCAAATCCCGCTCGAAGGCGGCCTGCTTTTTCAGCGATGAATCGAGTTGGAATTCCAGCCGGGGCATGCGCCGAATACGAATCCGTTCCGCCACGGCTCGTCGGATGTGTTTCCCCGCCGCCTGCAATCCCTTCAGTGTCAGCAGTTCATATTCTGCGGGATGAACCGAAATCGAAACCATCCCCCGTGCCAGGTCCGGTGAAATCTCCACTCCGGTCACGGAAATCATGCCCCGAATCCTGGGGTCATTGAGACCCCTGATCAATTGGTTCTGGACTTCTCGCCGCAGCACCGATGCGATTTGTTCTGTGTGTTGACTCATCGTTCTCCGGCCCGGCCCTCATCACACCAGCAGGGTGCGTTTCACCTCATGAGACTTGTAACACTCGATCACATCGCCCACCTTGATGTCGTCGTAGCCGTCGATATGCATGCCGCATTCCTGACCGGCCTTCACTTCCTTGGCATCATCCTTGAAGCGTTTGAGTTGCTCCAGGCGACGATCCTTTTCAATCACGATATCTTCGCGGGTTACCCGAATCTGGGCGTTTCGCTCGATCGCCCCGTCGATGACATAGCACCCTGCAATCATGCCCACCTTCGAAACCTTGAACACCTCCCGCACTTCCGCATGCCCCAGCACTTCCAGTTTAATCTCCGGAGTCAGGAGCCCTTCCGCGGCTTTGGTGACATCGTCGGTGAGATCGTAGATCACATCGTAGAAGCGAATGTCCACCTGTTTCCGCTCCGCCAACTTTCGGGCTGTGCTCGACGCCGTTACATTGAAACCGACGATAATGGCTCCCGAGGCCTCGGCAAGGGTGATGTCGGAATCGTTGATGCCGCCTACCGCAGAATGCTTGATGACGACGGCAATCTCTTGGTTCGCGATCTTGATCAGCGTCGCCCGGAGCGTTTCCAGTGAACCCTGCACATCGGCCTTCACGATGAGAGGGAGATCCTTTCGTTCGTGCGCCTCCAGATGCTGGAAAATGTTGTCCAGCGTTACTTTTTCCCGGGCGAGTTTGTGCTGCCGCTCCTGATCGCGGCGCTCGTCCGCAGAGGCCTCTGCCGCCCGGATATTCTTCACGATATAAAACTTGTCCCCCGCGTCAGGTACTTCATTGATACCCGAGATGGCAACCGGCATCGCCGGCCCTGCTTCTGTAATACGCTCGCCCCGGTCGTTGACGATGTCCCGTACCCGACCATACGCCCGGCCCACCACAATAAAGTCGCCTTTCTTCAGCAATCCCTGCTGCACCAGAATGCGGGCCACCGCCCCCCGCCCACTCTCCAATTGCGCTTCGATAACCGTCCCCTCGGCGGGACCGGCAAAGTCCGCCGTCAACTCCAACAACTGTGTCTGAAAATCCAGCACTTCCAACAGATCCTGAACCCCTTCTCCCTTCAGGGCGCTGACATGCACCACCTCTGTGCTTCCTCCCCACTCCACCGGATTCAGTTCGTGCTCGGCCAGTTGTCCGAGAATGCGCTGAATGTTCGAGTCCGTCGCTTCGGGCTTGTCCACCTTATTGAGGGCGACGATGATCGGCACCCCCGCCGCCTTTGCATGGTTGATCGACTCGATGGTCTGCGGCATCACGCCGTCATCCGCCGCCACCACCAGCACCACCACATCCGTCACCTTCGCACCCCGCGAGCGCATTTCCGTGAATGCCTCATGCCCCGGGGTATCGATAAATGTAATCGTCCGTTCGGCATCCGCCATGGTCACCGGCACCCTGAAGGCGCTGGTGGCCTGTGTGATTCCACCCGCTTCTCCTTCCGCCACATTCGCCTTGCGAATGGAATCGAGAAGCGTGGTCTTCCCATGATCCACATGACCCAGAATCGTTACGACTGGTGAACAGGGTTGTTCATCCTTGTAATCCCGCTCTGAGAATTGCTCGCTGATCTGCTCTTCCGCTGTCTTGTAGGCCGTCACTTCCAACTCGATACTGTATTCCATCATCATTTCCATGGCCTGCTCAGTTTCGAGAACGGAATTGATGGTCATGGGATGACCCGCCAGAAAGAGCGTCTTCAGCATTTCGGCGCTCTTCACGCCGGTGGCGGCGGAGAGGGATTTGATGGTGATCGGCTCGTCAATCTTCACCACTCCTCCGGTTTGCGCGGCAACCTTTGCGGTATGTCGCCCCACCGATCGCTTCTGACTGTCCCGGCGCGCCGAACGGAAGAATCCGCCCGAACGATTGAGTCGTGCTTCCCGTTCCGCCAGATCCTGCTCACGCCAATTAAATGGTTTCCCCCCAGTCCCTGCCGCAGGGGCTGATGGTCGTCCGCGACGCGATTCACCCGCACCGCCAGCTCGACGCACATTCCGTCGGGAAGATGGTCCCCCTCGTCCTCGATCCGTGCCCACTGCGGGCGGCTCGCCACCCCGCGCTCCACTTCCTCCGGGGCTGCGTCCGCCTGCTGCAGGCCTGCGATCTGAACCCCGGGAGGTACGCGGGGGAGCCATGATTTCCGGCTGCTCCACCCGGATAACCCTCGGGCCAGACAATTTTATTTCCTTCGGCTTATCAAGTTTCGGCCCAGCAGGCGCAACCACTTCCGGTCGCTCCGGATGATTCATGACCGGTTCCAATTTGGTTTGGACTGGTGCTGGCGGCTCGACTGGTGGCGATGGAGGTGTTTCAGGAATTGATGTCGCAGGTGATACCGGTGGAGTTTCAGGAGCCGATTCCGAGGTCGATTTCGGGGCTGACTGGGGAGTTGTATTCTGGGTTTTTGCTGGTGATGACTTCTTTGTCGAAGTTGTTTTCTTCTTCGTGCCCTTCGACGCGGGGGCACGCGGGGGGACTTCCCCATCCAGCGTGGTCTCCACGACCGGATCCTTCTTTACCGGTGCCTTTTTCTTTGCGGCCTTTTTCCGAACCTTTGATTTGGCCTTTTTGACATCCACTTTGGCCGTCGTTTCCACCGCCGTAACCACTCCCCCTTCGTTCCCCGCCTCCCCGAACCATTCCCGGATGGTCGCCGCCAGTCCCAACGACACCGCCGTCTGGTGTCCTTTGATGTCGGGAATACCTTCCGCCTCACACTTGGCGACAACAACCTTGGAGGGGACGCCAAGTTCTTTTGCGATATGGTGAATCCGTACGGTCGGGGTGGTTTTACGAGTTGCCATGCGTTTCCTTAAGTTCGATTCTGGCCTGATCTGTCTTACACGCTCCAGGGAATTAAGTCAGTGAGGGTTCCTCACCACTGTTTGATGGCTCTGTTTCTTGAGAATCTGCAACTTTCTCCGACGCTACATCGGGTTCGGATGCATCCTCACCCCCGGATTCCCCCCCGGACTCCTCCCCAGATTCCGCCTCGGATTCCTCAGAACCCACAATTTCTACAGATCCTCCTCCATCTCCCAGGATAGAGGCCGCAACATCATCCGCAGCCGCATCGCTCGCCTCATCACCGGCTGAAAGTATGCCGAGTGCCGAGGCGTCGCCATCGGCCCCGCCTCCCAACAGATGTTCCGTAGAAGCCAACTCTTCCTTCCGGCGGCGTTCGGCCTCTTCCTTGTCTTTCTGCTGCTGCTCCGCCACCACTTTCGACTTGCTGGCGCAGGTTTCCACCACCAGATCCGCGACGGCCTCCTCCATGCCGATCTCATCGACCAACACGCCCGGCCCCACCTCTTCGACATCGAAGACACTGATCATGCCCAACGCACCCATTTTGTCCAGCATTTCCTCCGCCACCCCTTCAATGGATTTAACCGTCTCCTCCAGAATCTCCAATCCCTTCGCAAACTCTTCCGGCGTGAGGATGTCAATGTCCCACCCCGTCAGCCGGGCCGCCAGACGCACATTCTGCCCTCGTCGCCCGATCGCAAGGGAGAGTTGATCATCACGAACGATAATTGTGGCCCGTCCCAGTTCGAAGCACAAACTCACATCCTCCACCTCCGCCGGCTTCAGAGCGTTGGAAATGAGAATCTGGCTCGATTCATTCCAGCGCACGATATCAATCTTTTCCCCCCCGAGCTCATCCACAATATTTCGGATACGGCTCCCCCGCACGCCCACGCATGCCCCCACTGCATCCACTTTCGTATCAATCGAGGTCACGGCCAGTTTGGTCCGGAATCCCGCCTCCCGCGCCATCGCCTTGATCTCAATCACATGCTCCGCCACCTCCGGGACTTCCGCCTCGAACATGCGGCGGATAAAGTCCGGATGGCTTCGCGATAGCACGATTTTCACCTGACTGCCCACTTCCCGCACATCGAGAATAAGACATCGAACCCGATCGCCGGGGTGAAATTGCTCTCCCGGAATCTGCTCGGATCGGGGAAGAAAACCCTCCGCCCGTTCGACCTGCACCACCAACGCACCCCCTTCATACCGCTGTGCCGCCCCCGTTACAATTTCTCCCTGACGCTTGGAAAATTCTTCCAGAAGACTCGATCGTTCATCCTCGCGGAACCTTTGAATCATGACCTGCTTCGCCGTCTGAGCGGGAATCCGACCCAGCGTTTCCAGGGGAATCTCATCGCGACTCACCTCTTCCTCACCCGCCTCATTGACACTGTAATTATTGCGGAAAATAGCGATTTCCCCGGAAAAACGATCCATTTCACACTCAAATTCCTCGGTATCGAGGGAATTAAAGTGCTTGCGGGCAGCGCTCACCATCGCCTGCTCCAGATCCTGAATCAGAAGATCTCGATCGATGTTGCGATCGCGGGCAATAGAGTCGAGGATTCGTAAGGTTTCGGGGTTCATAGTGGCGGTTCCGATTTCAATGCTGGGATACTAAATTGCCGAATTGTCGAGTTGTAAGGGCCGAAGCCCTGAGCGTAACCAAGAAGGTGGGATGAACCAGAGAAGCAAAGAAAAACGACCCTTAAAGAAAATCACGGGACTTTCGAGAAGTGCCCGTGACCGCAACCGACATCAAAATGTCGATTCCCAACCTGTCGAACTTCAACAGGTCAGGACAGCACCCTCCGCCAAAGCGGATTTGCCCCATATTCAGGCCGGGGCGTACGGCTGCTGCGGGTCGCGACGACCCAGAGGGCGAGATGACGAGGATTACTCGCCATGACTGCGAACTGGATGACCGAATACCTTGCTCACACTAGAGCTCCCATGAGATAAACATAACCAAAGTCCCTGCCACAAAGCAGAGAACAACGCACTATATCGTCAAAGACCTTGGTTTGTCAACAAGGGATTTCCGGAAATATCGACCATTCCTTCTCCATCACCCTACTGGCTCACGATTCTCCTCACAGCCGGTCGGCCAGTGCCACCGGACGCGCTATCTTGAGTGACCGCATGCCTTTATGTTGACCGATATGCGCCAGATATTTTGGAATCCCCTTCACCGACAACACCACTGGTGTCTTTGCCGGCTTTTCCGTCAGAATCAAATCGCCCACCTCCAAACGCCGCAAATCATCCATCGTCATACTGGTTCTCGCCAGAATGCCCGTTACCTCCAGTCGAGCGTCCACCAACCGATGCTCAATCATCGACCGGCTCTCCTGCTCACCTACCAGTTTGCCCGATAAAAACCAGCTCTGTGAACTCAAATCGTCGATTACCGGCTCGATAACATTAAATGGCACACATAAACTCATCGTCCCCGCCCGATTTGTCATCTTGATCTCGAAACCCAATACCACCACCACCTCGTTCGGCGGGACAATCTGCACAATATGCGGATTGGATTCCATTTCTCCCAACTCAAAATTCAGTTCCTTCACGCTTTCCCACGCTTCATCCAGGGCCGTCATCGCCCGCACCAGAATCGTCTGAATCAGCCGGATTTCAATCAGGGTCATCGGCCTCTGGGGAATAAACAAATCCTGATTCGAACCCCCCAGCAATCGATCGATCATGGGATAGATAATGAGCGGCGACATCTCAAGGCACATCTGTCCTTCCAGTTGCGGAGCTGTCACCAGGTTAAAACTCGTCGGATTGGGCAGCGAGGCGATGAACTCCGAGTAGGTCATCTGCTCCGCATGAGCCACCCGAACCTCTACAATCGTCCGCATGAACCCAGAAAGGGATGCCCCGAAATTCCTCGCAAACGCCTCATGCAGCGTTTTCAACGCCATCATCTGGTCTTTACTGATGCGCTCCGGTCGCTTGAAGTCATAATCCTTGATCTCCACGCTGTCCAGATCCTTCCGGAAACGCGAGAAGATCTGCACTTCCTCCGGGGCCTCCTCTACCTCCCCTTCGCTCACCGCACCGAGCAGTGCATCAATATCTGATTGGTCAAGAACATCGTTCATGAGCGATTCCATCCCCAAGAATAATTGAAGAAACCCATTTCAGGAATGGATCTTCCTCGCCCGGAGTTTCCTCCCCTGAAAGCAATCGAATCTATCATGCTTCGTTTCACAGAGTAATCACCATTCTGCAGGCAAAGAACCACCACCCCGTCATTTGGGCGGACATAATCCCCTTATCGGAACATCCCCCGGCTTGGCTATAACCCATCCCGAACGCAGGTCATCACCCCACCATGCCGATTTCTATTGAGCCAGACCATTCTTACGAACCACGACTATTGATCGAAAAATATCCATGCTGAACCCCAGATTCTCATCAACCTGGCGAATTACCCTCGCCGCCTTCCTCTTCGCCTTCATGCTCGGCTCCACCGCGGCCGCTCAGATTGACTTCGGTGGCTTCGGCTCGAACCGACAAAACGAGCAATTCTTCGACTCCCGCGATCAAGTCAAGACCTCGATCCAAGGGGCGTTCGAGTCCGTTCCTAGGGGCGGCGACCTCCCCATCGCCATCATCTTCAACATGAACCCGGGCTGGCATCTCTGGCCCGCCCCCGGCCCGCTCCCTGAAGGAACGGCAGAGTTCGACGGAGCCATCCGCACTGAAATCAATCTCGACTCCTGGGATAAATCAGCCCTCACCCTCCATCCCGGTTTCATGCAATGGCCGGAACTCCACTCAGTAAGGGCCAATCTACTGGGAGAGCCAGAAAATTTTGCCGTCCTCTCCGGCCGGGCCATTGTCTATCTTCC
The DNA here is from genome assembly GCA_964563005.1 of uncultured Isosphaeraceae bacterium. Lineage (GTDB taxonomy): Bacteria > Planctomycetota > Phycisphaerae > Phycisphaerales > SM1A02 > CAZLXE01. The sequence goes on along the minus strand of CAZLXE010000041.1, from coordinate 6,202 downwards.
CGTCACCATCCCCGATAACGCCCCCCTCGGCGAAACCACCCTCACCGTCAAACTCATCTTCCAGACCTGCGATGACTCGACCTGCCTCGCCCCCGTTTACGATCATGAATTGAAACTGACCGTCAATATCATCGAAGCCGGGGGGGAGACGAACGAATTCACCACCCTGAAAGAGGATTTCGTCGATTTTCCTATGTCCGTTTTTTCAGAGATTCACGGCGGATCCGCTCCCCCTCCTGCCCCTTCATCCAGCCAGAATAAAACCTCCACACTGAACCTCTCCACGATTGCAGGTGTGTCATTTGCCTTGCTCATGGCCGTGGTCGGTGGCTTTATTCTCAACTTCACGCCTTGCGTCCTCCCCATCATTCCCCTGAAGATCATGGGGCTTGCCCGTTCAGCCGGGAATCGGCGGAAAACCTTCACCCTCGGCATGGCCATGTCTCTGGGTATTGTCGCCTTCTTCATGGCCATCGGCTTTGCGATTTCCACCCTCAATAACTTCACCGCCATTAATCAACTCTTCCAGTATCCGGTGTTTACTATTTCAATTGGCATCCTCATCGCGGTGCTGGCGGTGGGTATGTGCGGGATGTTTTCAATGCAGTTGCCGCAGTTCGTTTATCGATTCAATCCTTCCCATGAAACCCATTTTGGCTCGTTCCTATTCGGAGTGATGGCCGCGATTCTCTCCACCCCCTGCACGGCACCGTTCATGGGCAGTGCGGCGGCGGCGGCAGTGGGACAGTCCACAGGAATCGTTCTGACCGTATTTGCGGCCATCGGAATCGGAATGGCCTTGCCCTACCTGATCCTTTCCGCCTGGCCGCATATGGTTGAAAAAATGCCGCGAACCGGCCCGGCCAGTGAACTCATCAAACAGGTGATGGGAGCCCTTCTCCTCGCGGCGGCGGCCTACTTTATCGGGGTGGGCATCAGTGGATCTTTGGTTACCCCCCCGGCTCCCCCCAGTCGACTGTACATGTGGGTCGTCTTCGCATGTACTGCAGGAGCCGGATTCTGGCTGGCGTGGCGCACCTTGAAAATCACAAGGAGTTTCGGCAAAAGAGTCGTCTTTGCCGGGCTGGGTCTCCTGCTGATCCCTACATCAATCTACGGCGGCATTCGTCTTAGTTCAACCGATTCTGCGGGACCGATTGCCTGGGTCTATTACACACCTGAACAATTCCAGCAAGCCCGTAACAATGGCCAGGTGGTTGTCATGGAATTCACCGCCGAATGGTGTCTGAACTGCAAACTTCTTGAAAAAAATGTGCTTCATGCCGAGGCCGTGTACACCCGCCTCGCACACCAGGATGTCACTCCCATGAAAGTAGATCTCACCGGCAATAATACCGAGGGACGCCAGATGCTTGCCACATCCGGGTCCGTAACCATTCCCTGGCTGGTTATCTATCCGCCTGTGGGTGAACCCGTTTTTGCCCAGAACTGGTATACGCCGGACATGGTGCTCGAAGCCATCGAGAATGCAGCCGGTATTTCCGTCGCCTCTTCAACCCCATGACTTCCAGCACCAGATACGCCGCCTCCATCGACGACATCCGCGAAGCGGCGGAGCGCATCAAACCCCACGCCCGCCTTACTCCCGTCTTCACCTGCTCCACCCTGAATAAAATGGCGGGGAAGCAACTCCTCTTTAAATGCGAAAATTTCCAGAAGGTCGGGGCGTTCAAATTCCGCGGCGCCTGCAACGCAGTCCTCAAACTCACCGATGAAGCATGCGGCGAGGTCATTCCAGGGGTCGTTACCCATTCCTCCGGCAACCACGCTCAGGCCCTTGCCCGCGCCGCCTCCCTCCGGGAAATCCCCGCCCACATCGTCATGCCCGCAAATGCCCCGACCATAAAAAAGCAGGCCGTTGAGGGCTACGGCGGCATCATCCACGAATGCCCCCCCACCCTTCAAGACCGCGAAGAAACCGCATCCCGTGTCATCGAAGAAACCGGCGGCATCTTTATCCACCCCTACAACCACCCGGATGTCATCGCCGGTCAGGGAACCTGCGCTTTCGAATTCCTGGAAAACGGCCCGCCGCTGGATGCCCTCATCGCCCCCGTCGGCGGCGGGGGACTTATGAGCGGAACCTGTCTCGCTGCCCGCGCCATCTCTCCAAAAACCCGGCTTTTCGCCGCCGAACCCAGCGGTGCCGACGACGCCGCCCGCTCTCTCGCCGCCGGAGAACTTATCCCCCAGACCGATCCCCACACCATCGCCGATGGCCTCCTCACCTCCCTGGGCGACCTCACCTGGCCCATCCTCCGCGACCACCTCGAAGCCGTTATCACCGTCGATGACGACGCCATCCGAGCCGCCCTCTCCCTCATCTGGCAGCGCATGAAAATCGTCATCGAACCCAGCAGCGCCACCGCCCTCGCCGCCGCCCTCGATCCCTCGTTCAAAAAGCACAAAAACCTCCGCCGCATCGGCATCATCCTCACCGGTGGAAATATCGAAGTTTGACGCGCGCAGGAAACCCTCTCCGATCCAACGGCCGCCCTCAAACCGGCTACAATCCCCCAATTCATAGGAGTATTCACATGGCCGGTCATAGTAAATGGGCAAATATCAAACATCGAAAAGCCCGTCAGGACGCCGTTCGGGGCAAGGCGTGGTCGAAATGCAGCCGAGCCATCATCGTGGCGGCGAAACAGGGCGGGGGCGATCCCACCATGAACCTCGGCCTGCGCTACGCCATCGATGAGGCCAAGGCCGTCAACATGCCCAAGGACACCATCGAAAAGGCCGTCAAAAAGGGCGCGGGAGCAGGCGAAGGGGGCGAAAACTATGAGGAAGCCCGCTACGAGGGTTACGGCCCCGGTGGCGTCGCCCTCATCGTCGATGTCCTCACCGACAACGCCAACCGCACCGCCCCCGAACTCCGACTCATCTTCGAAAAAGCCGGAGGCAAACTCGCCAAACCCGGCTCCGTCTCCTTCGGCTTCACCTCCAGTGGACTCATCCTCATCGCCGCCGACAAAATTGAAGAAGATGCCCTCATGGAACTCGCCCTCGAAGCCGGAGCCGAAGATGTCGTCGAGTCGGACGGAGCATGGGAAGTCACCTGCCCTCCCCCGGATTTCCTCAATCTCAAGGAAGCCATCGTGGGGGCTGGCATCGATCCCGACTCCGCCGAAGTCACCATGATCCCCGCCACGACCGTGGACTGTGACGCTTCCACCGCAGAAAAAATCCTCCGCCTCATCGATAAATTCGAAGACCACGACGATGTGCAGAAAGTTTATTCCAACGCAGACATTCCGGACGAAGTCATGGCGACATTGGGATAAAAAACCATGCGCCATGAACCATAAGGGATGATGATGGCAGTAATACGCTACGACATCCTGTTCCGGGGCCGCGTCCAGGGCGTCTTCTTCCGCGCCACCGCCTGTGACCTCGCCAAAACCCTCCCCCTCAACGGCTGGATCCGCAACGAACCCGACGGCTCCGTCCGCTGCGTCATCGAAGGCGAACCCGATACCCTCGACCGCTTCCTCTCCTCACTCAAACAGGCCAAACAGAACAATATCGATTCAACGGACATCACTCATCATCCCTCTACAAGCGAATTTCGGGGATTCGACATCCGCTATTGAACCCTGAAAACACTTTCTGCCACCTGCAACCTGCCATCTGCCACCTTGCGCCCCCCCCTTGACATATCCACCCCCTTCGCCACCCTATAAGCATGAAACGGCCCCTTTTTCCCAATTCGACCCTCCTCACCCTCCTCCTCATTGCTCTCTCTTCCGGGGGCGGGGGATGCACCGCCACCAACGAAATTTTCGAGGGCTATCCCGCCGACCAGGTCTGGACCTCTCTCGTCACCGTCGCCAACACCCCCGACTATTCCGACCGCGATCCCTCCAAACGCTGGACTGTCCTCCGCAACGAAGTCTGGTCGAGCCGCGAGCAGGGCCGCATCGAAATCTATCGCGAACTCAAACGCATCCTCCATCAGCCCGGCACAAAATCCCGTTTGGAAAGCCGCACCTGGGAACTCTCCATCCTCTTCTCCGAAGATTCTACGAACTCGTCCCACACCATCCCTCCCACCGCAATCTTCACCTACCGCAACTTCCATATCCCCGCCCACGGCCTGCTCGAAGCCCGTCGCTATTTCCGCGATGTCCGCAAACTCCTCGGCCCCCGCCCCGACTGGACCCTCCCCGAGGAAACTCCTGCCCCGGATCCCGTTGCCACTCCCCTCGGCGACCTCGAAATCCCGGAACCTCCTGTATCCACCCAACCCACACAGACTGAAGAGACTCCGATCCTGGAAAATCCGGATTCCCCGGATTCCCCGGATTCACCAACCCCGCCCGAAGCCCTCGACCCCCTCCTCGACGACATCCTCGATAATCCACCGGTCGTGGATGCTCACACCTCCCAACCAGATATAGCCATAAGGACCCCTCCGAATTCCATTCCCATGGTGGCCATCATTCCCCCCATCGAGTTCGTGGACTATCCCCTCATGTGGCAGTGGCTGATAATACCAAAGAAATAGCTCCATCTAACCTGGATGACCTGATATACTGATGCCTGCTTCGTCATTTGATCCCCTACCCTCTAAAAAACGGATCCTCCCCATGACCAGCCCCATCACCATGACTCCCGCCGGCCTCCAGGTCCCCGATCAGCCGATTATCCCCTTCATCGAGGGCGATGGCATCGGCCCCGACATCTGGGCGGCCGCGGTACGCGTGTTCGATTCCGCCGTGGAAAAGGCGTATTCAGGTAAACGGAAAATCGAATGGAAAGAAGTCCTCGCCGGGGAAAAAGCGTTCAACGAAACCGGAAGTTGGTTGCCCGACGCCACCCTCGATGCCTTCCGCACCCATCTCGTCGGCATCAAAGGTCCCCTCACCACTCCCATCGGCGGCGGAATCCGCTCCCTCAATGTCGCCCTCCGCCAGTCTCTCGATCTCTATGTATGTCTCCGCCCCGTACAATACTTTAAGGGGGTTCCCAGCCCCATCAAGCGACCCGAACTCACCGACATGGTCATCTTCCGCGAGAACACTGAGGACATCTACGCCGGGATCGAATTTGAACACGGCACGGAAGACTGCACCAAACTCAAGGCCTTTCTCAAGGAAAATTTTCCCGATCACTTCGGCAAGATCCGTTTTCCCGATACGGTCGGTCTCGGTCTCAAGCCCGTCTCCAAGGAAGGGACAGAACGCCTCGTCAAAGCCGCCATCAACTACGCCATTGAAAACAAGCAGGATTCCGTCACCCTCGTCCATAAGGGCAACATCATGAAGTTCACGGAAGGCGCCTTCCGCGACTGGGGCTACGAAACCGCCCGCACCCACTTCGGCGCCACCGAGCTCGACGGCGGCCCCTGGCACTCCTTTCAGACCAAAGACGGCCGCGTCATCGTCATCAAGGATGTCATCGCCGACGCCTTCCTCCAGCAGATTCTCACCCGGCCCCGGGAATACGAAGTCATCGCCACTCTCAATCTCAACGGCGACTACATCTCCGACGCTCTCGCCGCCTGTGTGGGAGGCATCGGCATCGCCCCCGGGGCCAATATCAACTACGACACCGGCACCGCGATCTTCGAAGCCACCCACGGCACGGCCCCCAAGTATGCCGGGCAGGACAAGGTCAATCCCGGCTCTCTCATCCTCTCCGGCGAACTCATGTTTCACTACATGAAATGGCCCGAAGCCGCCGACCTCATCATCAAAGGCATCGAAGGCGCCATCGCCGCCAAAACCGTCACCTACGACTTTGAACGACAAATGGACGGCGCCAAACTCCTCAAATGCTCCGAATTCGGCGACGCCATCATCGAACACATGGGTGCCGGAATCCCCGTCGGAGCGTAAAAAACCACAATCCCGTTTAGAATCACCTAGAATTGGCCCCTTATTTCGTAAGGAATTCGTGCATGCACATCTCCATAAAATTCTGCGTCCAGTGAGACTATCGACCCACCGCCGCCGGTCTGGCGGCCGCCATTGAAAAAAAATGCGGCATCACCCCCGAACTCATCGAAGGGCGGGGCGGAGTATTTGATGTCCGCAAAGACGGCGAACTCATTTTTAGCAAAGCAGACACCGGACGCTTCCCCGAGCACCAGGAAATCCTCGACCTGCTCTCCTGAAGTGATTTTCTCCACTTCAATTCATCGCACCGCCGCAAACCGCTCCAATTCCACCTGCGG
>CAZLXE010000040.1:0-16812 GCA_964563005.1 uncultured Isosphaeraceae bacterium | reverse complement strand
CCATGCAGATCATCGACCAACTCGAACCCACCCGCCGAGGCCCCTACGGCGGCGGAATCGGATTCATAGGCCTCGATGGCAGCATGGATATAGCCCTCGCCCTGCGAACTATGGTGATAAAAACAGGAGATTCGCAGGGGAAAAATTCTGGGGGGTGGGTCGTGCATCTCCAAGCCGGAGCAGGAGTTGTGGCAGATTCCGACCCCCGGAAAGAGTACGAGGAAACCGTCCACAAAGCGGCGGCCTTAGGCCGGGCCATCGACCTCGCCGAGTCGGCATTTGGAGAAAGTGGTCAAGATTGAGATAGAAAATTACTCGGATGCTTTATCCGAATCCGCCAAGGGAATTACCGGAGGAGATTGTCGGGCGTTTCCTGGCGTGGTGCGGTGGGCGAATGATTCGCGGGGTTTGTCGACTTTCTCATCGAGGGGTTCGGTTTCGCGGGGGGCGGCCCCAGCGAGGTGGAGGCAGCCGACGAAGGTATAGCAAAGTACTATGAATAACGGGAATGCCGGCATGATCATTCCGGTGATGACAATGGTCCCTTTGGTTGTTCCCGGAACGAAGGTAATGAACTGCACCATGATGACGGAAAGGACCATAAGAATTCCGGCAAAGACGGTGAACAGTCGCACACGGCGGAATTCGGTTTCGATGTTTTCGTATTCGAGGAGGGTGGCCATGGCTCCGCCGAGCCAGCCGGTGGTCCAGAGGAGGAGAAGCAGGTTGAGGGTCCACCCCACGGCGAGCCAGGCGGAAATGATGTCGTAACTCACGGCCGTAGTGGTCATTGCAGTCTTGAGATCGAGATAGTAGGTGACCGTGAATCCAGAGATGCAGGTGAGGTCAATGAGAGCGAGAATAAAGAGGAGATGGAGGCGGGTGCCGATGAGGGGGAGGGCGTGGAGGTTAGCCCGGAAGCGCAGGGTGAATACCGCATAGAGACGGAAGCCGGAGGCGATGATGAGAGCGCAGAGGATGATCCATTGGAGTGCGCCGTAGAGGGAGCTGTGGATGCACCCGGCATAAAGCAGGAAGAGGGGGAGCCAGGATTTGGCGAGCATGTCGAAGCCCCCGGCGACCGTTTCGGGTTTGGTGAGGGTGTAGAGGGAATCGCCAATGGGGATGCCGCATTCGGGGCAGTTGCTGGCGGCCCGACAGCCGCGACAGTTGTAACCGCAGTTAGCGCAGGGAAGATTGTCGATGACGGTGGCATCGGGAGGAAAGGTGCGGGCTTGGAGAAGGGCGGTCCAGTGCATAGGGAAGGCATCGAGTGGGTACGGAGTGTATTCGCTATTCGCTCATCTTCGTAATCAGTTCTCGGAGGTGTTGGCGGATGCCTTCCTGTCCTCGATCCATGGTGATGCCGAGAGAATGGGCGGCGTCCTTCTTGAAGATATTTTTCGGCTCTGCCGGACTATTGTGTTCGATCTCCACATTGAGATCCAGTTCTTCGGCGGCGATCTTCGCCCAGTCGGACCAGCGGGTGTAGCAATCGACGAGGTTATAGACTCGCCCGTTGGTGGTTTCATCTTCGGCGCAACGCACCACGGCGGCGGCGACATCATCAATGTGTACGAATTTGCCTCCTCCGGCACGGTCAATGGGTTCGCCCCGTTGAAGTTTCCGAATGATGGGCCAGCCGATGGATCGCTTGAGGGTGGGGTCGATGCCATAGACGGCGCAGGGGCGAAGGGCGGCGACGCGGCGACCGTTGCCGTGATGTTCGGCGTGAAGGAAGGCCTCCATGGCGGCTTTGTGGGCACCGTAGGTGTTGCCGGGGCGGAGGGGGTGGTCTTCCTCGATGTTCCCCCCCCACCGTTCGCACATGTCATGATGGACGGCGATGGTGCTGAGGTAGATGAAGGGACGGGGGGCGGAGGCATAAAGGAATCGGAGCGAACCGAGGAGATTGCTGGTGAGGTGTTGATCGATGTCATCGGGGTTCTTGATGAGAGACCAGTCGACGGAATTGTGGATGACGAGATCGGCATCTTCGAGGAGAGCGGGCCAACATGAGGCATCGTCATGGGGGCCGACCACGAAAGTTTCGATAAACGGCTCGATGTGGTCACGGCGGCTGGACTCCCGGACCAGGCCGGAAATGGTGTGGCCGTGATCGTGGAGGAGCCGGGCGAGATATGAACCGATGAAACCAGAGCATCCGGTGAGGGCGATGTGCATGGGATAATTCCGAGAGGAAGAAGAGGAGAGTCGCAAAGAGTCAATGATAATGGGTGAAGAAGCGTACAATAGGGAATCCATGACCGAGGACACCGTGACCATCGTCGATTTGACCCGTTCCCCTGCTCCCAGGCAGAAGGGGAAGAAGTTTCGATGGTTCCGTATCACCCTGTGGACACTGGGGATTCTACTGGTGCTGGCCGGGGGCGGGCTGTGGATGGTGACGCGATCGTGGTTCATCGTGCGGCAAATCGAGCCGGAGTTATCGCGGAAACTGGGGGGGAATGTGACAATCGCCTCGGCTTCGTATGAGGGGGATGGGCGGTTTACTCTGTCGGACATTCACATTCTCGCCCCGGATATTGTCGGGCCTGCGAGTGAGGTGGCCCGCATCAACCGGGCCATGATCGTATTGGATATGGGTCGCCTGTGGCGGGGGGACATTCGGGTGTATGAGGTGGCGCTGTCAGAGGTAACGCTGCGGATCAGTGAAGATGCGCAGAACAGCGGCGGGTTCAATGTGATGGCGTTCAAGCCGGACTGGCAGCAGGAGAGGAAATCGGGAACGGTTTTTTTGCCCCCGACAGTGACTCTGGAAGATGTCGCACTCGAGTTCGGTTCTCACGAGAGCGGCTCCTTTACTCTGATGGGCGAGCGACTGGTGGAGGGAGAAATCAAGCCGAATCCGAATGACGGGGAGTGGTACGATTTTACGCTTTCGGAAGTGGATGGCGGGGCGCCGGGCAAGGCGGGTCTGGACATGACCGGTTCCTGGAATGTCACCACCAATGAACTACGGGGGCAATTGAATGAAATCACTCTGGATGACCAATTGTTCAGCGTGTGCCCGAATGTGGCTCGGGTGTGGTGGGTCAAAATGGGGCTGGAGGGCAAGTTGGATCAACTGGAGGTTCGATGGCTGAAGGATGAACCATTTCGCATGGAGTTCACCGTGGAAGACATGGGAATGACCCTGCCGATTCAGACGGAGGGATTCTGGGCGCGGTATGAGGGGGGCGTGGCGTCGCCTTCCACGGGATTGCCCCGGATGCATGTGGCGAGCGGTTCGATTCTGCTGGAGCAGGGAAAATTGATGCTGCAGAACTTACAGGGGGAGTTGGTTGGTTCGGGGCAGGAATCGGGGGTGGTGGGGGTGCCGTATTCGATCAGCGCCACCATTTCGAAGATTCCACCTCTGGTGTGGAATGAGCGGGAGGCGTGGACGGAGCGGGTGTTTTCGGAAAGCCCGTTTGTAATGACGATGGAGATGACCGATTTCAGCGTGTCTTCGGATGACCTTGAACGACGGAAGGCGGTGGAACTTCCCCGAGTGGTGGCCCGGGTTCTCGAGCAGTTTGAATTGACGCAATGGGCATTGAGCACCAAGGTGGAAATACAACGGGAAGCCGCCACGGTGGATGACTCGGGGGTCACCATTACGCCACCGATCCACTCCTCGGGGACGGCGGTTATTTCCCGGGCCTCGGGGGCATACCGAAAGTTCCCCTATCCCCTCGAACAAATCGACGCTTATGTCGAGATCAATGATAATTCGCTGACCATTCACGAATTGACGGGCTTCGGGTCTGCGGGGGCGGCGTTGAAACTCTCGGGAACGGTCGTCCTTAATGGGAAAGAATCACTGGCGTCATTGCTGCTTTCCGCGAAGAATCTGCCCCTCGATGATTCTCTTCGCAATGCCCTCAGCCCCCGGGTACGCCCGGTGTTCGCCCGGTTTCTGGATCGCGATGCGTATCGTTCGCTGGTGGAGACGGATTTACTCTCCGATGAGAATCGAGAAAGTGAAGCGCAACGCCAACTGGCCATGGCGGAGCATGCGTTGGCGAACCTGAACCCTGAAGATGGGGACTCCAAACAGCGCCTGGAGGCACGAGTGGGCCGCCTGAGTCGGATTCTTGATCTGGGATCGTTTGAGTTGGGCGGTCGGATTGATTTAAATCTACAGATCAACCGTAACGAAACCACCGGATATGCTCCGAAATTAAACGGCGAAGTGAATCTTCATCGGATCGGATTACTCTACGATGTATTCCCATACCCATTCCTGGTGAATGAAGGCGTTCTAACCTTTCAGGAGGATTTAATCACACTGGGACCGAGCGGGACAGAGGGGGGGATTCCTTTTGTCACGCTTGGAGGAGGTCAGGGTTCCATTTCAGGGACGATCGAGATGCGAAATCGGGATGGCGACCAAAGCACCATTCCCGACCTCCTCATCGAATTTCAAGATGATGAATATAATCCGTTGATCGGAACCGCGATTCCGCTGACGAAAAACGAACGGACAGAGGCGGGGGATGATCTCCGCTGGCCGGGTATGACGCTGTCCCGCAGCGCCCGATGGCTGGAAAATGTCGGCCTCACTGGTCCGCTGAATTTTCGCGGGGTGATCAACACAGACGACTCAAATAAGATCAACTATGACCTCACGGTCGGGCTGGAGCACGGCCGGGCAATTCCCTCGGAAAAACTGGCCATCGCCATGGCGAAGGCGGGCATGGAATGGCCCGATGATCTGGTCCTGACGGCGGTGCAGGGTGTCCTGAGAATCAACCCGGGGCAGATCACCCTGGAATCACTGGAAGCGAGACGGAGAGATGGCGTCGTGCGGGGAACGGGATTGATCGAACTGAACGGGGTGTCGCCGCAGACTTCGGTGGAGGTATCGTTCGAAGACATTCCCCTGGAACAGTATCTCATCAATCTGGTCCCCCGTGACGGTTTGAAGAAGGCCCGGGAACTGTGGGATCGATTTCAACCGCAGGGGGCCTACGACGCCACTTTTCATTATCGAATGGTGGGTGGGGTGCCGGAGCCGGTTGTCTTGACTGTTCAACCCAAAACGCTCCACGCCCGGATTGGCGAGCAGGAGATGTCGTTTCAATTTCACGCTGGCGACCTGGCTCTGAGTAATCAACAGGTGGGTTTTAAGGAACTTGAGTTCGAGGCGACGGCCAACGGAAAATCTGAAGGGATTATTACCCTGACGGGTTCATATGGCAACGGGGGAGAACCAGGAAGTGCTGTGGAAGGGATCGAGGTCGAAAAGGCACTGTCGGCAACGGGAACCTGGGTGGGAGGTGATCTGTCCTCCTCGTTAATTAAGGAAGTATTGTCTTTGATCGGAGCGGGTAATCTGATACGGGAGTACGAGACATATCAGCCGGAAGGCCAGTTCAATGCCGAATTTCACTATGACTCTCCCCGAGCTGACCTGGAAGGCGGATTTGGTCTGATCCTGCATCCCCAGTCGCTGAACGCTCGATTTCGCGGTGAACACCTCGCCCTTCGCCTGAATCCAGAGAGTGTGATTGAATACAATCCGAACCAAATCAATATTCCGAAACTTGCCGGCCATCATGCCGGTGGGACATTTCATTTAGACGGCCAACTCGATTTCGATGAGTCAAGAATAGACGGGGATCTCCGGTTCGATTATGACGGCTCTCTGGCGAGTTCACAGTTTCGACTGTTTCTGCCTCAACGAGTACAGGCAATCGCCGATGCCCTGAAGTTGAAAGATGGTGAGTCGAGTCGTATTGAGGGTGGCGCCCTGCGATTTACTTCCAATCTCGATGATCCGGATTCCCTGTTCCAGAAAGCCATATTTACGGGTCGATTGGGACTGGGCCAGGGATCATTCACCGCAGGAGTGGACTTTAAGGATGTCCGGGGCGAATTTGACATTGAGGTCAAACATCAAGCGGAGGAGGATCCGGAAGTTATTATCGCAGTCAATGCGGATCGTCTGCGGGTATTCGGACAAAAGGTGACGGGAGGGAAGGGCACTTTGCGGATGAATCCGGGTGATGATTTCATAACGCTGGAACACTTCCTGGGTGATGCTCATGGAGGGGTGTTGTGGTCGGAAGGATTCATCGGGGTGGGGGAGAATAAGGAGTACGGCGTGGATGTGGAATTGGCGGGGTCATCGCTGGGAGCGCTCTTCGGTTCGCCCCAGACCGAGGATGGATCTGCTTCTTCGCTTGATGGAAAAGTTTTTGGCGATCTGACTCTGGCGGGTGAACGGGGCAAGGGAGATGAGCGGCGCGGGCGGGGGGTGGTGCGCATACTGGGCGGGCGAGTGGGAGATGTGCCCGTGGCGATGCGCATTTCGAATTTTCTGAACTTCACTCTCTCCCCGAAAAGCGAGATGGATTACATCAATGCAGATTTCCACATTCTTGGTTCGCGTATGTTTTTTGAAGACGAAAGCATTGTGATGGAAAGCACCTGGGGAAACATCGCCAACAATCAAATTGTGGGGAATGGGTTCATGAACCTGGGCGAATACACCATTAACCTGCAACTCCATCAACGGGGGGGGTGGAATTCGGACATCAATAAATTTCTGGGAGAAGGCATCATCGATCATTTATTCGAGATTGGCGTAACGGGGACGCTACGGGAACCCAAAGTCGAGTTGATCACTCTGCCGGGATTGAAGAATTAAACCACAGGATGACTCTTCACTCCTCCCGGTTTGCCTGGTGCAATCCTGATGAAACAATCTTTCTGATATACTCACACATCGCGGAAAATATCTGGAAATTCGATGGTCCGCAGATTGCGTTGGCAATCACAGAAGACATTTTCAGTTTTTTGCTTCCCCCTACCGATGACCTTCTCCTTGTGGAGTCAGTTCCCAATGCCCCCTCCAACTTCTTCCGATGAAAGAACGATTCGGATCATTCACGACCTGATTCGGGAAGCGGGATGCGAGCCGGATTCTTTTCGCGGCTTGCTTTTAACGCAGCAGATAGAAACCACCCTGAAAATGATCGCCGATGAGCTGGATACCGGGCAACTCAAACTCATCACCAACGCGCTGAAAGAGATGCGTTATGCCTATACGGTATTCAATCAATATCGAGGCATCCGAAAAATCGCGATTTACGGTTCGGCTCGCACGCCAGAGGATCACCCGGATTATCTGGCCGCAAAATCGTTCAGTCGAGCGATCGCGGGGGAGGGTTGGATGGCGATCACGGGGGCGGGGGACGGCATTATGAAGGCGGGGCACGAGGGGCCGCAGCGCAAGGGGAGTTTCGGACTTTCCATTCGACTCCCGTTTGAGACTACGGCGAATGAGGTGATCGAAGGCGATCCGAAACTGATCAATTTTCGGTATTTCTTCACCCGGAAGTTGATGTTTATGTCTCATGCGGATGCGGTGGCGGTGTTTCCCGGCGGCTTCGGGACGCAGGATGAACTCTTTGAAACACTCACCCTGGTGCAGACGGGAAAAACCAATGTGATCCCTATCGTCCTGTTGGAAGGGGAGGACGGTGTATATTGGGAACACTGGGCGCGAAATATCCGAAAAAACTTTGTGGAGAACGGGTGGATCGGCGAGGGTGATCCCGATTTATATACGATCGCTCATTCCACCGAAGGCGCGCTACAGCATGTTTTGAAATTTTACGCAGTCTATCACTCCTCCCGTTATGTCGGTGATCAGTTGGTGATGCGCCTCCACCGGTCGCTTACTGAGAATCAGTTGGAGCAACTGAATGATGAATTTTCTTCGCTGGTGAAGGAAGGGTGCATCAAGTCTTGTCCCGCTCTGGAAGGGGAGACAGATCATCTCGATCTGCCGAGGATTCGATTCACGCACCATCGGCGGAATTACAGCATGCTGCGCCGCCTCATTGACCGAATCAACGAATTTGCGCCGATGAGAACAAACTCGGTGAAGGCAACTTGATGACGCTTTCTCGAAAGCACACCCTGATCAATGCTGCGATTCTGATCGTGGTTCTGGTGGGAGGATGGGGATGCGCCGCTACACCGCCAGTCCCGGAACACCGCGCCCTGCCCCTCGTGCGTCAGGACAATGGACTGGAAATACGGCACTGGACGGTCTCTGACAATCTGGCCCTCATTCAGTCGGCTTTGCACGGCGTGGATGCGACCCCGGCAATGGATGAAACGATCTCCAGGCAATTTCAGGCAAATGGCCTGTCTCTGATGCGTGTGGATGCTTCTCGATTGCCCGAATTGAAGGCGCGATTGGGAAGCGTTTTGTCGGATGTGAGCGAGTGGCACGGCCAGGCCCCGACCTGGCGCGACATCCAATCGGGCGTGAATTCGGGAAGCGCTGCGGTGGTCGTGGATGGACAAATACGCACTTTCCGTCGGGGACGGATCCAACTGATGATGCGGGGCTGGACCAGTTGGATGGAAGATGGACCGTTTGTCCACCTGGAACTGGCCTTTCGCCACAACGAGCACACTCGAACACCGCTTCGAGAAGTCCTCCGAGGGGGTCTGGATTCACCTGATCTCCTGGTGACTTCTTTGTCTCTGGAAGCATCGCTCGAAGCCGACCAGGCCTATGTTTTGTTCATGGTGCCGGCACAGAACGATGAGGATTCCCCACAGCCACCATCTCGCACGCGGAACATGGGGCCGGAGGTTACGCCCCCCCCTGCTCTTGGTGAACTGCTCTTCTTCCGCGGGGGAATGGTCACCAATCGAACGCTGCTGGTGTTCATTCCCAAAGTTTCAGATGCTCTTTTTCCCCAAGGACATCCAGTGCTGACCAAACGAGGATATTCCTTCGAAGGTGATCCCGAAGGATGATGGGACAAACCGAACATCATGAATCGGGAGCGGTTGCGCCTGTCAATCCCAGACTTCCCCGGCGACATCGGCGCAAACCCCGGCGGCATCTTCCACCCATCTCGGTTATTCCCACTTTATTTACCCTGGGAAATCTAGTGGCGGGGTTTGCCGCAATCCATTTTGCCGCGAAACCGCTGGGATCGACGGGACCGGGAAACTTGTCGAGTTTGACGCTGGCGGGCATTCTTATCTTTCTGGGAATGTTTTTCGATGCGGTGGATGGGTCTGTGGCCCGGATGACGCGGACCGTGTCGGACCTCGGGGCGCAGGTTGATTCATTGGCGGATATGGTGACTTTCGGCATTGCCCCCGCATTTATGATGTTGCGGCTGGTGAGTTATTATGTGGGGCCAGAGGGGGAAATGACCATTCTGGGGCCGGAGGCGGACGATTCCTTTGCCAGGGTAATCTGGGGCATTGCCGTGGTGTATGCATGTTGCACGGCGTTACGGCTGGCCCGTTTCAATATTGAGACACCTTCCGCATCGGTGGAGGATCACATGGTGTTCCGGGGATTGCCTTCACCGGGAGCGGCGGGGGCGGTGGCATCGTTGGTCGCTCTGCATCAGCATCTGCTGTACATAAAGTGGGCCTCGCCGGATGATGTTTCGCTGTCATTTGCCCGGTGGACGGCGTTCGGGATTCCCTTTATCACGCTGTTATGCGCATTGGCGATGGTCTCTTCAATCCCTTATGTGCATGTACTGAACCGATATGTGCGGGGGAAGCGAAGTTTCGCTTACCTGGCCCGGCTGGTCGTACCATTGTTGATGGCAATCTGGTGGTTTCAGGAAACGGTGGCGATCTGCTTCACGGCCTATGCATTGTCGGGACCGCTGCGTCTGCTGGGAAAACGCTGGAGACGGAAGATTCCAGGGCCGAGCACCAACGGGACACCGCAGAATTAATCCGGGGGTTTCACTTTCGGTAGATTCCGGGATACCCTGTCGCATTCGATGCCTCCTCAAACGATTATCCGAACCCGTTTCGCTCCCAGCCCCTCGGGACATCTCCATGTGGGAGGCGCCCGTACGGCTTTGTTCTGCTGGGCCTACGCCCGGAAACACCATGGAAAGTTCATACTGCGAATCGAGGATACCGACCAGAAACGATCTTCAGACGCGGCGGGAATGGCCTTTCTCCATGATCTGAAATGGTTGGGGGTCGAGTGGGATGAGGGACCGGAATTTGAAGGGTGTGGAGGGGGTGAGGCCGGGCCGTATCGTCAATCGGAGCGACTGGATATTTACCGCAAGCATCTCGACCAATTGATCGGGGAAGGAAAGGCATATCCCGCATTTGAAACCCCCGCAGAACTGAAACAGGCCCGCGATAAGGCACGGCAAGCCAAGAACAACTATCGATACGACCGAGCGAGTTTGTTACTCGATGCGGAAACGGTCAAGCAATATCTGGCCGAAGGACGGCCGCATGTGATTCGGCTCAAGGTGGACGCGGCGGAGCCGGTGGTGATCCGCGACACCGTTTTGGGGGAAGTGACCGTGCCGCCGGAAGAGATTGATGATTTTGTGATCTGCAAGCCGGATGGGTATCCCACTTATCACTTCGCCGTGGTGGTGGATGATGAACTGATGGGGGTCACCCATGTGATCCGGGGGCAGGAGCATCTGAAGAACACCGCCAAGCATCTGCTGATTCAGGAGGCGCTGGGATTCGGCAGCCCGTCCTACGCTCATATGTCGCTCATTTTTAATCCTGATGGATCGAAAATGTCCAAGCGGGACAAGGACAAGCATCTACGCAGGGTGGTCAAGGAGCGGGGCATGGAAATTTCAGACACCATCAAAGCAGAACGCTGGGCATGGTGGCTCGAGAAGAAGGATCATCAACTGGACCTCGATGAGGCGGAACGGTTGGCCCGGGAACTGGGCGTTGCCCTACCCGAGATCAATGTGGATGATTTCCGAAAGGCGGGGTATCTGCCGGAGGTGTTGGTAAATTATCTGGCTCTGTTGGGATGGTCACCGGGGCAGGACATAGAGAAGTTTGATGCCGAATTTTTCGTGGAGCGGTTTGATTTTGACCGGGTGATCAAATCCCCGGCCAAGTTCGACCGGGAAAAACTGCTGGCGTTTAATCTGGATGCCCTTCAGCAGTTACCCCCGGAAGAATTCGCTCGCCGGTACCGGGAGCACGCCGCAAACTATCACCCCGAGTTTCTGGACCAACTCTCGGAAGAGCAATTCCTGATCCTCGGACAGGCCAATCAAGCGCGTGCGAAAACCCTCGATGACACCTTCGCGGGCAGTCGTTTTTTTATTGCGGATGATGATTCGATTGAATACGAATTAACGAAAGCCGTGCGGAAGGCGTTGGTGAACGGGGACCCGAGTGGCTTTGATCATCTGGAGCGTATGCTGCCCCGACTGGAGGAGATTCCGGACTGGACCGCACACACCCTGGAAAACACCGTCAAAGCATACGCAGAAACGGAAGCGGGAGGCAAACTCGGGAAGGTCGCCCAACCGCTGCGCATCGCGGTGAGCGGGGGCACCATCAGCCCGGCCATCTTTGATACGCTGGTGATTCTGGGGAAGGAATCCGTCCTGAACCGCATCCGGCGTTGCCTCACCCACAGATCACGATTTGAAGAAAAAGTCAACGCATGAGCACCGCCGAAGCCCAACCGAAAACCGACTTCATCCGCACCATCGTGGAAGACGATATCCGCGATGGCAAAAACAAAGGCGCGGTCGTCACCCGATTTCCTCCCGAACCGAACGGCTATCTCCACATCGGACACGCCAAGGCCATCAGCATCAGTTTCGGCATCGCGGCGGACTACAATGGCCGGTGCCACCTCCGCTTCGACGACACCAACCCGGATAAAGAGGATGAAGAGTTCGAGCGGGCGATTGAGGAGGACATCCGCTGGCTGGGCTACGACTGGGGCGAACACCGGTTTTATACTTCGGATTACTTTGAAACGCTGTATGAGTATGCCGTGAAGTTAATCGAAAAAGGCAAGGCGTTCGTCTGTCATCTGTCGGCCGAGGAAACGCGGGAGTATCGGGGATCAGTGAAATCTCCGGGGAAAGACAGTCCTCATCGCAATCGTTCGGTTGAAGAGAATTTAAAACTCTTTGCCCAAATGCGCCGGGGGGAAATCGCCGAGGGAGAATGCGTTTTGCGGGCGAAGATCGACATGGCATCGCCCAACATGAACCTGCGCGACCCCGTGCTGTACCGCATCATCAAAAAGCCGCATCACCGCACCGGCGACACCTGGTGCATTTATCCCATGTACGACATGGCCCACGGACAGTCGGACTCCATCGAGGGCATCACCCACTCCCTCTGTTCCCTGGAATTCGAAGATCATCGCCCGCTGTACGACTGGCTCATCCGGGAACTGGACATCCACGCTCCCCGGCAGATCGAGTTCGCCCGCCTCAACCTGTCCTACACCCTCATGTCCAAACGAAATCTGCGCGAACTCGTGGAGGAAGACCGAGTGTGCGGTTGGGATGATCCCCGCATGCCCACCTTGAGCGGCATGCGAAGACGCGGCTACACCCCCGCCGCCATCCGCAACTTCTGCGATACCATCGGTGTCACCAAGACAAACAGCCACACCGAAATCGCCCTCCTCGAACACAGCGTGCGGGAAGACCTGAACCTGACCTCCCCCCGCCGGATGGCGGTGCTGAATCCGCTGCGGGTGGTGATTGACAATTACCCGGAAGAACAAACAGATGATCTGGAGGCCATCAACAATCCGGCTGATCCGGCGATGGGGTCGCGCCTCGTTCCGTTCTCCAAGGTGATCTATATCGAGCGGGACGACTTCATGGAGGAGGCCCCCCGCAAGTTCTTCCGGCTCACCATCGGCAAGGAAGTGCGGCTGCGATATGCATATTTCATCACCTGCACGGAAGCCATCAAGGATGACCACGGCGACATCGTGGAATTGCATTGCACCTATGATCCAGCCACGAAAGGCGGCGACGCTCCGGATGGGCGCAAGGTCAAAGGAACCCTCCACTGGGTCTCCGCCAAGCACGCCGTCAAGGCCGAAGTGCGGCTGTATGATCGACTCTTCCTCAGCGAAAACCCGGGCAAGGAACATGATTTTCACGACGACCTGAACCCGGATTCATTCATCACCCTGCCCGAATGTTTTTTGGAACCGTCGCTCGCCAACGCTGAACCCGGAGACAAATTCCAGTTTGAGCGATTGGGATATTTCTGTGTCGATTCAGAAGACTCTACGCCTGAGCATCTGGTGTTCAATCGCACCGTCACCCTGCGCGATTCATGGGCGAAGAAGAAATAGGACAGCATCGAGTGAATATTGATGGGTAATTCTCATGGAGCGACAATTGACTGAAGTATTTCCCAGTGTGCAGGCGTTGATCCACGGCATCATCGACTATGCCGGGCTGTTTCCTCCCGCGAAGCTCGGCATGGAAGATACGGTGCGAAACTATGCCGCATATCACGATGACGCAGATGCGTGGATGCTCAACCGCCTCATTATTCCCATCGCCCGTCTTGAAGAATTCGAACTGCATGCAGCCGACCTGCTGCCCCATGAAGAGAACGCCGAGCCGTGGCCGATCAGCGGACTGACCGCCCAAGCGGGGGATGACAATCTCTCGAAGCATCTCGAAATTATCACCGCCTTCAACTCGAAACACACAGACCCCGAACACGGTCTCGCCATCATCGACACCATCGAACTCAAGGGATCATCCCTCGACGCCATCGAACACACGCTCGATCTCCTGCCCGATGAGGTGTTTCCCTTTTTCGAAATTCCCCTCGCCTCCGACTGCCGGGGAATGATCGCCGCTCTCGTGGGATCAGATGCCGGAGCCAAGATCCGCACGGGGG
Source organism: uncultured Isosphaeraceae bacterium (assembly GCA_964563005.1). Lineage (GTDB taxonomy): Bacteria > Planctomycetota > Phycisphaerae > Phycisphaerales > SM1A02 > CAZLXE01. Next base: position 3,123 of record CAZLXE010000040.1, on the reverse strand, counting down.
GCGTCACCGCCGATCTCTATCCATCCTCAGAAACCGTTGCCCGATTCATTGTCGCCTGCGCCCGGGCGGGCGTTTCCTTCAAAGCCACCGCCGGGCTGCATCATCCCCTGCGTCATTATTCCGAAGCCGTTACCACCAATGAGCACGGCTTCCTCAATGTGTTCGCCGCCGCCACTTTTGCCCACACTTACGATTGGGATGAGGACGCGATTCGCACGCTGCTCGAGGATGAAGATGCATCATCCTTCGCCTTTGCCCCGGACCAGTTGACCTATCACGACACCACCGTCAGCACCGAAGAAATCGAGCACACCCGGAATCTCATCGCCATCTCCTTCGGTTCGTGTTCGTTCGATGAACCGAGGGAAGACCTACGGGCCCTGAATCTCCGCTAAACTCCCCACTCCATGTCATATACAGATCAGACCAACGACCCCGCCCTCTCCTGCTGGCTGGATTCCGCCAATGATCCCGCCAGCGACTTTCCCCTCCAGAACCTGCCCTACGGCGTCTTCCGCAAGGTGGATTCCGATGATCACCCCCGCATCGGCGTCGCCATCGGCGATTCCGTCCTCGATATTTTCGGTTGTCTCGAAGCTGGTTTACTGAGCCATCTGGACAGCGCCACGGCGGATGTCCTCGCCGCCGAAAACCTCAATGCTTTCATGGGACTCGGCCAGGCCCACTGGCAGGAAGCCCGGTCGGCCATCTCCACCCTGCTTCAATCTGACCACGCGAAACTCCGCGATGATGCGGGCCTTCGCAATGTGCTCCTCATCGACCAGCGCGATGCGAAAATGCTCCTCCCTGCGGCCATCGGAGACTACACCGATTTCTACGCCTCCCACCACCACGCCACCAATGTGGGCCGGATGTTCCGCCCGGACGGCGAGCCGCTCCTCCCCAATTACAAGCATCTCCCCGTGGGCTACCACGGCCGGGCCAGCACCGTCATCCCCAGTGAAACACCCATCCGCCGCCCCCAGGGACAGATCCGTCCGATTGACACCAAGCCCCCGCTCTTCGGGCCTTGCCGCCTCCTCGATTATGAGCTGGAAATGGGCGTCTTCGTCGGCCCGGGCAACGAGATGGGCACCCGGATCGACATGAAGGACACACCCGCCCAACTCTTCGGCCTGTGCATTCTCAACGACTGGTCGGCTAGGGACATTCAGAAATGGGAGTATGTGCCGCTGGGGCCGTTCAACGCGAAGAACTTCGCCTCCACGATTTCGCCGTGGGTAGTGACGATGGATGCGCTGGCGCCATTCCGGGTGGCGGGGCCGCCCCGGACAGACGATGATCCCGCCGTGCTTCCATATCTTGAGCCGACTGAGGACATGGCCCTCAATATCACCGTCGAGGCGTGGCTGTCATCGAAGAAGATGCGCGATCAACAGCAGGAAGCAATCCGATTATCCCGAGGCAATTTCCGGGAGATGTACTGGACCTTCGCCCAGATGCTCGCCCATCACTCCTCCACCGGGTGCGCCATGCGCCCGGGCGACCTCCTCGGCAGCGGCACGATCTCCGGCCCAACCGAAGCAGAACGCGGCTGCCTCCTCGAACTCACCTGGCGAGGCACCCAGCCGATTTCCCTGCCCGATGGCACCGAACGAAAATTCCTGCAGGATGGGGATGAACTGACCATCAAGGCCTATTGCGAAGCAGAGGGCACACGGCGAATCGGATTCGGGGCGTGTCGGGGGGTGATTGAAGCGGCGGAATAGGCAGTAGGGTGGGTCGAGCGCAGCGATACCCACCAAGGAATGGTTCTGTTTTATTTTGACCTGATTATTACCCGTGCATTATTGTTCTTTTTCCAATAATTCAATCAGTGTACTTTTCTCTCGCGGCCGCGTCAGCAGCACATCTGTCCCTTCGCTCAAGATATTTTCCCCGAAGGTGATCACCGAATCGAGATCGGAAAAGTTGGCCTCGGCGGAATCATCCACCCCATCCGCTCCCATCGAATAGATCACAATACGAGTTTGTCCTTCCTGATTTTCGACCCGGCGATAAATAAACGGCTGATCATTGATCGGATCAACAAGGGGCTGGTCCAGATATTCCTCCGCAAGATCATCCAGTGTTTCGGGCAGGGTGCCGTGGCTGAGTTCGTACTTTTTGAGGGCGATGAGGAGGCGGGCGGCACAGATGCGTAGGAGGCTGGGGAATTTATTTCATGAGTCACGAAGTGAAGGATACCAGATGGTGATCATTGCTATGTCAGGATGAATCCTGATTTACCGCCTTTTCGAGGATTGGGCCATCCTGGTCAGCCGCTTTGTATCCAGTTTGATGCGCTGCCCCACCTTGAGTTTGAGTTTTTTCAGCCAGCCGGGCTTCAGTTCGAGGGCGAATTGGGCGGAGGTGCGGCTGGAATACAACTTGAGGCGGAGTTCATACGCGAGGGCGGTTTCGCCATCCTGAATGAGGGGTTCCTTTTTCATTTCATACATCGCGGTGATGCGGCCGAGACGGTCTATGAAGATGATGTCGATGTCGATGAGGCAGTTTTTCATCCAGAAGGACATTCGCTTTTGACGAGGATAGATGAAGATCATGCCACCGTGCTTTTTGATTTCCTTGCGCCCCATCAGTCCCTTTTCCCGGGTCTTGGGAGTAGCGGCGATTTCCAGTTTGAAGATTTCATCACCGATGCGAATCTCTTCCCGGGGAATTTTTTCCTTCGGATTCTGATCTTGCTGTTGTTCATCCCTTCCTGTGCGATTTTTCTCTTCCGCTGGAGAATGAGGTTGTGTTGCGGGTTGAGTTGCGGGGGGAGTTGCGGGGGGAATATCCGGGGGGGCAAGGCAGGCAGTCCCCATCGTCAGCCCGGCGAGGAGGAGCAAGCACGCGAATCCCTGCCGCAGTGGGGAAATGGTGAGTATCGTTGACAGCCGGCGATTCGTTCGAGGATTCATGCCCATATCATACGCATCCCATTACCACTCGTGCGATTTCCATAAAAAAACGGTCCCGAATGATCGGGACCGGGTGGCAAGGAAGGATGGCTTTACGGAAACGATGCCTGGTTCAGCCGCGTCGACGACGACCTCCGGCGAGGATTCCCGCCACACTGAGCAGGGCGAGAGGACCGGGCGTGGGCACGGAGTTCCA
>CAZLXE010000039.1:0-17140 GCA_964563005.1 uncultured Isosphaeraceae bacterium | reverse complement strand
GAATGGATCGCACCGAGGAAAATCGATGAGTTCCTGGTGTTAATGGATCGGCTGGACATTCGGATGATTAACGAGGAGGAGGTCCGGGTTCGGGATCTGGTGCCGTTCGATGCACCGTTGCAGACGAATCTGAAATTCAAGCGGGATGATCCCCGGAAGGAAATGGAGATCGAGGATGAGGACGATTCCAAGGAGACAAATGAGGATGATTCCCGACGCTTGAATCTGAACGATGACCCGCTGGCGTTGGAGGATGAAGCGGCGAAGAAAGCCGCAGAGGCGGAAGCGAGGCAGGCGCTGGAAGAGGCCATGGCGGAAAGCAGTAACTCAAAGCGGATCGATGACCCGATTCGGATGTACCTGACGCAGATGGGGACGATTTCACTTTTAACGCGGGAGGAAGAGATTCGATTGGCGAAGAAGATCGAATCGACGCGGATGATATTCCGGCGGTTTGTATTGGAATCGGATTTTGCGGCAACTCAGGCGGTGGCCGTGTTGCAGCAGGTATCGGAGGGCACATTACCTTTTGACCGGACGATGCGGATATCGACCCTGGATCCACAGGCGAAGCACAAGATCAGTTGCCGCATTCCAGTGAATCTCATGACGATCCGGAAACTTCTGGAGATGAATGTTGCGGCGTGGGAAAAAATGGAGGATGAGGGAACGAGCGAGCGGATGTGGTACAAATTACGGGGTGAAATCAAGAGTCGGCGGCGACGCATTGCCGCGTTGTTGGAAGAGTGCTGCCTGCGGACGGGTCGCATCCTGCCTTTGTATCGCAAGTTGATCTCCATTCAGAAGAAGATCAAGCAGATTCAGAAGGAACTGGTGAAGGCGGAGAAATATCCCCATCGCTACGATCCGGAAGATGTTTTTGTGCTGGAGGAGGAATTGTCGGGCTTGCGGGGATTGGTGATTGAGGATCCGGAATCGCTGGACGCTTATCTGGGCAAGATTCGGGTGGTGTTTGATGAGTATGAAGAGGCGAAGCGGGATTTGTCGGGAGGCAACCTGCGGCTGGTGGTTTCGATTGCGAAGAAGTATCGGAATCGGGGGTTGCCATTTCTGGACATTATTCAGGAGGGGAACACGGGTTTGATGCGGGCGGTGGATAAGTATGAGTATCAGCGGGGTTACAAGTTTTCGACTTATGCGACCTGGTGGGTGCGGCAGGCGATTACGCGGGCGATTGCGGATCATGCCCGGACGATCCGGGTGCCGGTGCACATGATCGAGACGATGAGCAAGTTGCGGACGATTCAGAAGAATCTACTGCAGGAGCACGGCCGCGAGCCGACGATTGAAGAGTTGGCGGTCGTCGCGGAGATGTCGGTGGAGGAGACGCGTAGAGTGATGAAGATTTCGCGGCATCCGGTGTCGCTGGATCGGCCGGTGGGGGAATCGGAGGATTCGCAGTTCGGGGATTTCATCGAGGATCACCGGCAAGAAGCGCCGGGGGAGACGGCGTCGAGCCAGATGCTGCGGGATCGGATCAACGATGTTTTAAAAACGCTTACTTACCGGGAGCGGGAGATTCTGAAGTTGCGGTACGGCATCGGCGATGGGTACACCTATACGCTGGAAGAGGTGGGCCGCATTTTCAAGGTGACGCGGGAGCGGGTGCGGCAGGTGGAAAGCAAGGCGATCCGGAAGTTGCAGCACCCGGTGCGACAGCGGCGGCTGAAGAGTTTTCTGAGTCTGCCAGTGGAAGAGGAGGCGTAGGCCCCGGAAGTAGGAAAAGGCAATTGGCAGGAGGTGGTTGGGACAGGCGCTGAACCCGAAGGGCAGACAATACCCACCTTGCCAAGCGATACCACTCAAGCGTACAGAGTGGCGAAGTCCTTCCAGAAGCCGGGATAACTCTTGGCGACGCAGGATGGATTTTGAATAGAAATACCGGGCCGGGCCAGACCCAGCACGGCAAAAGCCATTGCCATCCGATGATCGTTGTAGGTTTCGATGATGACAGGATCGTTATGGCGGGTGGAAGGGTCGATTGTTAAGGAATCATCCGTGGTCTCAACCGTGCAGCCGATCTTCCGCAACTCAGTTGCGAGGGCGGCGATGCGGTCGGTTTCTTTGACACGGAGGGTGTGGAGGCCGGTGATGTGGGAGATATCCACTGCACAGGATGCCACAACGGCCAGCATAATGGCACCATCCGGGGCATTTCGCATGTCCATCTTAATCGGCAGAAGAGTGGAATGGCCTACGATGCCAATTTCATCAGGGCAACCTTGAAATAACTCTCCATATTCCTTGATTTTCAAGATACATTTCATGTCAGGTTGCCGTGAGTCTTCTTCCAATCGTTTCAATCGAGTAACAGAGTTGGGGTTTATCAAAGCCGCCGCCGCCGGATACACAGCACTGCTGGCATCAAGTTCAACAAAATAATCATACGAATGAACTTGCGCTGGGCTTATGTGTTGTGATCGAATGGTTTTGGATGTCCCCTTGCGACATTTTGTTTTTATATCCACTCCCCATTCTCCCAATAAATCAACTGTCATATACACATACGATTCACTTGTTATGGATTCTGGATATTTAAGATTAAGATCCGTTTTCAGAAAAGGAGAAATAAGCAATACCGCCGACATAAACTGACTCGACTGAGTCTTCCCCACCTCCAGCATCCCCCCCTTAAAATTTTCACTCGGCACCACCCGCACTGGCAGCCGCCCCTCCTCCTCCACATACTCAATCGTCGCCCCGAGTTGCCTCAGCATATCCACCCCCTCCGCAATCGGCCGCTCCCGCATCCGGGCCGATCCATCCACCGTCACCGGCTCTGCCGCCAGGCAAGCGGCAGCAATCATGAACCGCGTTGGCGTGCCTCCATCTCCCAGATTCACCTCACCTCCCCTCGGAAATCGCCCGTTCACGCCCTTGATATAGACATCCTCCCCCTCCCACCGGGCTTCCACGCCGAGGGTACAAAGGGCATCCAATAAACCATCGGTGTCCTCCGACCGCAACGGCCGTATGATCTTCGATTCACCCTCCGCCAGAGCCGCCAGCACATAAACCCGGTTGGTAATCGACTTGCTCCCCGGCGGCCTTATCGTCACATCAAACGGTTTCGTCAACGGCTCGATAGGCAGCGGATCGGGAAGTTGATTGAGAGGAAGGTTGTAGTCCATGAGAGACTTTAGTTATCAGTAATCAGCTCTCAGTTTTCTGTGATATTCATTGAACCAGACAAATCAAAAGCCGAAATGGAGAACTGACGACTTAATACTGTGAACTGAAAACTCCCCTACTCTTTCCGGAACACCGCCACCACATCCTCCACAGGAATGACGAACAGCCGGTTGTCGCCCTCGAAATCCACCGGGATGCCGTGCTTGGGGTTGAAGAGAACGCGGTCATATTGCTGGATGGGATAATCCTCATCGTTTTCCACCAGGGCACTGATCGCCACAATCCTCCCGGTCAGGGTGGGAATCTCGATTTTGTCGGGCAGGTGGACGCCGGCTTTCGTGACTTTTTTGTCCTCATCCTTGCGAATGAGCACGCGATCGCCGATCGGCTCAACCGTCTCCAGAGCACTCGTCTTGGGTTTGGGGGCAGGCATGGCAGGTATGGTAGCGAACGGAAGGCCAATCCGTAACATCTCCATTTTGATATTTCTGAAGATTCCGCTATGATGGACGATTCAAGATTCCCCCGATCCCATTCAAGAACACCACCATGTCAGACCTTCTCACCCCTCAGAGCACCGTTACCTTCACCATCACCCGGGTGCCCCGCCGCCCCCGCGACTGCAAAACCATCCAGCGGTTGATGCGTATGCAACCCCATATTCAGAAGGGGCTTACCAAACTCGCCCGGCGGCGTAAATTGAAGGACAATGTCACCTACATCCGAGCCGGGGTGGAGTGGGTAAACCGCAAACGAACCACGAAACTGACGCGGGTGGAAAAGGGAAATTCTTTCACCATTTTCCTCACACCGCAGATTCTTCCCGATCTCAAGAGTGTGGATCAATTTCTGGACGCCGCCCCCACTTCGTAATTACATCCAGGGGAGCGCGCTTCCCGACCTCAGCAAATGGTCATCTCCACCCAAAATGATATCAGCGGGGCTGTCACCGCCGCCGCATGCGTCGTGAAAATTCATGAAGCACTGGCCGAGTCGATTCGAGCCGGACTGACCCTGGCAGAGATTGATGGCATGGTGGGGGAAGTGCTCAAGAAATTAAAATGCAAGAGTGCCTTTTATCGCTATCGCATGCAGGGGCATCCACCTTTTCCCAGTTTGTCGTGCCTTTCCCTGAATGAGTGCATCGTTCACGGTACACACACCATGAGCAGCCAGCCCATTGAGCCGGGTGACTTGCTTTCCATCGACATCGGGGTGGTGCATCAGGGCTGGTTCGGCGACGCCGCCTGGACCTATGCCATCGAGCACGCCAGCGATGAAGGTCTGAAACTCATGGAAGCAGGCAAAGAGTCGCTCCGCAAGGGTATCGCCGCCATGCAACCCGGTCGCCCACTCATGGATTGGGCGAAAGCGGTTCATACCTGTGTGGAAGATGATTGGGGATTTGCTCTGGTGAGAAATCTGGGTGGCCACGGGTATGGACGAAAACTGCACGGCCCGCCATTCATTTCCAATCTTATTCCTGAGCACCGGGCGGAATGGCCGGACGCCTGGAAACTCTTCGAGCCGGGACTCCTGGTCGCGGTGGAACCGATGCTCTCGATTTCCACCGGAGAAACTCGATCAGATCTCCGCAAGTGGCCCATTTACACTGAAGATGGGTCACTCAGCGTGCATTATGAGGCGGATGTGTTGATTACCGAGGGCGGACCGAAAAATCTGACGGAGGGTATGTGCAATCTGCCGGATATCGTCGGTCTCTGAATTGATTGAGCAGAGGGAGAATTTTTTGAATCTGGCAAAGAGGGATCATTCCCCTACACTGCGTCGGTGATTCCCGGCAATGAAATCCTCTGGCTTCTTCTTCTGGGACTGGCCGCCGGGGTCATGGGTGGTCTGTTGGGCATCGGTGGCTCGGTCATCATGATTCCGGTTCTCACGCTCTTCCTGAATAAAAATCAGCATTTGTCGCAGGCGACGGCGATGATTGTCAACTTCTGCATCGCCGTTCCCGCCATGCTGCGACATAACCGGGCGAAGATGGTGCGATGGGATGTGATGATCCGTATTCTGCCTTTTGGTTTGGTGTTCATTCTCCTCGGAGTCGAAGCGAGCAACCGGATGTCGGCTTCATTGCTCATGCGGTGTTTCGGCATTTTTCTCGCGTATGTAATTGTTCGCAATGTGATGAAGTTGTTCAGTGGAAATACTCCCAATGATACGGATACCCCTCCCGCGCAGTGGCTCGGAGCAGGCGTTGTCGGAGTCTGCACCGGATTTGCGGCAGGGCTGCTCGGAATTGGAGGGGGCATCGTTGCCGTGCCTTTACTTCAGCGGATGTGTCACCTACCCCTGCGCCAATGCATCGCCACCAGCAGCGCCTTGATGTGTATTACTTCTGTGTTGGGTGCGTGCAGGAAAAATCTGACCCTTGAATTGCTCGATCCCCCGCAGATGGTCAGTCAAAGTTTGTTGATTGCCGCCTGCCTCGCCCCCACCGCCATCATTGGCAGCATGATCGGAGCGAATCTCACCCATGCACTGCCTCTGAAATGGGTGCGCATCGCCTTTATCACCCTGTTGCTCGCGGCGTGCATTCGCTATCTGACCTAGTTGATGCCGCCAGTTTGAGGGTGGGTGGTTCCTTTTCCCAATAGGCATGGTCGGCCGGGCCGGGTTTGGGTGACTGCCCGCCGGATTGTTTGCGAATCTTGGCCCGCAATTCCAGACGCATGGTCTCGATTTTTCGTTTGAGCCGCTCCAGGGAAGCATCGGAGCCGCCCTCGACGCTTTCTTCCGGGCTGAGCGGCTTTCCCGCCTTGACCGCAATCCATCCTCTACGCTGCGCCTTTCCGTTTCGAGGCCAGGCGTCGAAAACACCCTCCACCGCAATGGGGACTACCGGAACTTTCGCTCGCTTGATGATCACAAATGCTCCCCGGGCAAACTCATTGAGGGCGCCATCCATGGTTCGTTCGCCTTCGGGAAAAACAAGAACACATCTCCCGGCTTTGAGTTCATTCAGAGCGTCTTTAATGGTGGAAGGGCCGGTGTTTTCCTGATCCACTGCGATGGTGCGGTAGCCCAGCATGAACCGAGCCAACAACGGGGAATCGAACAGACCAGAGCGGGCAATGGGGGTAAAGGGACGATCGATAATGAGACTCCCGATTGCCGGAAGGTCGAGAAATGATTGATGATTGGCGATATAGATCAATGGTCCCGAGGTGGGAATATTCTGACGCCCGAAGAGACGCAAACGATATTTAATCTTGAGGATTAGCCCGAAAATGCGGGGGAGAAAATCCCACCAGAAAAGAATCATCCAGATGGAGCGTCCGGGAGCTCGCCGCTTGAATTGGAACATGCTCACGACTTCAGCCCCGCATCCGGCAGCGAATCACGCACAACTCGTTCCATGCGATCGACCACTTCTTCCAGGGAGAGTTCCGTCGTGTCAATAACGATCGCTCCCGGCGGGCGCATCAGCGGTCCATCCGGGCGCGTCGAGTCGATTTCATCCCTCGATTGAATATCGCGAATCATTTTCTCCTCCTCCACCGGCACCCCGGTTTTCCGCAATTGATCTGCTCGGCGCCTCGCCCGAATCCGAACATCGGCATCGAGATAAAAACGCAACGGGGCATCCGGAAACACCACCGATCCCTGATCCCGACCTTCCGTCACCAGCCGGGGATGCTGAGCCGCTACCGCCCGCTGACGATCCACCAATACGCGGCGAATCTCGGGTTGAGCGGCCACGATGGAAACAATGGCATTCACCGGAAGTGAGCGGATATGCTCACTGACATCCCGCTCTCCGATCATGATGGGAGGCGGCTTTTGATTCCAATCAAAGTGCGGGGTCATCTGCTCGACGAGGTGTGAGAGGGTCGTGCCGTCGGCTGGGTCGATGTCCCGCTCGAGGGCGATCAATGCCGCCGTCCGATACATCGCCCCGGTGTCGAGAAATTCGAGCCCCAATCGCTCCGCCAGAAGATGAGCCACCGATGATTTCCCCGTCCCCGCCGGCCCGTCAATGGTGATAATGACGGAAGTGGTCGGAAGAGTCGTGGTCACGGGCATGGCCTTGAGCATCTCAGTTAATCGTCCGCATCGATGGCGTTCTGAAGGACGATGCGGGCCTGATCGATGTTTTCCAGGGGATCTCCATCGCCGAGGTATTCGATGGCCAGGGTGTTGAGAAATCCCACGCTTTTTACGGCAGAGACGCATGCCGCCAGATCATATGCCGTGTGAACCCCCTTGCTGTTGAATCCTTCGATGGAGGCGTGAATGGCCCCGGCATAAGGGGCGAGCATGCGGAGGGTCTGCACGATATCCCCGGTGCGGCCCGCTTCTGAAAAGGTGGGCAAAGACCCGATGCGGAACCCCCCGATCTGCTTGATGAGTTCGGTCAGCCGCTCCGGGGTGTAGGACGCCATGTCCTCCGGAGCCAGCAGCACATTCAACTCGCTTCGTTCGATGGAGGGCATCACCTGCTTGATCGCCTCGGTGCAGGATTCAAAAGCGGATTCTGAAAAAGGCGTCTGAATGGTCAGGGAAAGCGAATTACACCCCATTCGATGGGCAGCCGCGGCAAGATTCCGAGTCCGTACCAATGCCTCCTCCGCCCGAGCCGGGTCATAGTGACCGAATGTGAGGGGCGTCTCTTCATACAACACCAAACAGGGACACGCCGCCTTATCCGCATAATCCCGGAGTTTGTCGAGATCGCGCAGAGACCACCCGGAAAGCATGGAGGCGGGAATATTCAGCCCCCTCAGCCCCAATTGCCGCATGGTGAACTCCGGCAACTCCAGAAGCGATAACGAACCATTCCCGGAGGAATGAATCATCGATTTCAAAGAACTGGCGGCAAGAGTTAGAAGCATGGGTAGTCGTTCAACGCATCAAGAGTCCCCTGCGAGTCTATCGGCAAATTGCCTCCCCACAAGCCGACAGAGAATAAAGAGTTGCGATAACGGGTCAGGATGACACAAATCAATAAAAGGCGTAACGAAATTCAAAGAGAAAACGCCGACTGCAAGAGCCGGCGTTTTCCGGAGGGGAGAAAGATCTTTGTTGAATGCAGGCCCGAACTTCCCGGCCCACACTTCCATTCTACCTAGATTATCGGCAGAAACTGTTGGGTGAGGGCATAATTCTTTTGTATTTTCCGCTTTTTGAGTAATTTTTTCATAAACTCATGCCATCAAATTACTTATGACAGTGCTCTGCTGTACTTCTGAGCAATAAAGCCCTTCTCGGATTACCATTCCACCCAATTTCCATCCATTGCCTCCCGGCGACGATCGAATATGATGCCCCGTTTCACCCCCAAAATCCCAGGAGCGGGTCCATGCCCACACCCAATGAGAGCCGTTATTCAGAATCCCACGAATGGTTTCGCGTCGAGGGAAACCTCATCACCATAGGACTGAGCCAGTACGCCACCGATGAACTCACCGATATCACTTATGTGGAAATGAAGCCCGTGGGCACCACCGTGACCGCCGGAGATTCCATCGGCGAAGTGGAATCTGTCAAGACAACCTCCGATGTCTATTCTGTAATCGCCGGAGAAATTGTGGAACTCAACCCGAAAGCCGCAGACGATCCCGCGATTCTCAATTCAGATCCCCAGGGAGAGGGATGGCTGCTAAAAATCTCCACCGATGACCCCTCACCCCTGAGCGACCTTATGGATCAGGCAACCTACGACGAAAAATATCCCACCTCCTGAGGTCATCATTCAAAACAAGTGTTAGGTTCACGACTCACCTGAACCCTCACCTACAATGTCCCCATGACCCACCCCGGCTCCGATCAGCCCTCCTCCTTCCAATTGGTCAGTGATTTCACCCCCAATGGAGATCAGCCCCAGGCCATCGACCGGTTGGTGAAGGGCATCCAGTCCGGCTCCCTCCGGCAGACTTTGATGGGGGCCACGGGCACCGGAAAAACCTTCACCATGGCGAATGTCATCGCCCGGGTGGACAAACCTACTCTCATTCTCAGCCACAACAAAACTCTTGCCGCCCAATTGTACGAAGAGATGCGGGAACTCTTTCCCAACAATGCCGTCAGTTATTTCGTCAGTTACTACGACTACTACCAACCCGAAGCGTACATTCCTCAGCGGGACATTTACATCGAAAAAGACGCCTCGCGGAACGACGATCTCGACCGCCTCCGTCTTGCTACCACCAGCAATCTCCTCTCGCGGCGCGATTGCATCGTCGTGGCCTCGGTGAGTTGCATCTACGGCCTGGGTTCACCAGAGGCCTACAAGGACCGTATTCTCGCTCTCGCCACCGGACAACAGATCAGCCGCCGGGAGATTCTCCTCGGTCTGGCTGACATGCGGTATGTGCGAAACGATGTCGCTCTGGAACGGGGGCACTATCGCGTCCGTGGTGATTGCATCGAGGTACTTCCCGCCTATGAAAAATTCGCGGTTCGCATCGAACTCTTCGGCGATGAAATTGAACGGCTGGGTCTGATTCATCCCACCTCCGGCGAAACCCTGGCCGAGGAAACCCGCGTGTTCCTGTTTCCCGCCGTCCATTACATCCTTCCCGAAGAGCAACTGGAGGCCGCCCTGGGAGGAATCCGTGAAGAACTGGATGAGCAGGTGATGGAACTTCGTCACCAGGGCAAACTTCTGGAAGCCCAGCGACTGCTTGCCCGCACCAAATACGACCTGGAAATGATGGAAGAAGTGGGCTATTGCTCCGGCATCGAAAACTACTCCCGCCCCCTCGATGGCCGCCCTCCCGGTTCCCGCCCCTATTCCATGCTCGATTATTTCCACCATGTACCGGGCGTCGAACCCGATGAATGGCTCATGTTCATCGACGAATCGCATGTCGCCATCCCCCAGGTGCGGGCCATGTACAACGGCGATCAGGCCCGCAAGAAAACCCTCGTCGATCACGGCTTTCGACTTCCCAGCGCCCTCGACAATCGCCCCCTCACCTTCGCGGAATTTGAAGAAATCATCCCCCAGGTGGTATTCGTTTCCGCCACCCCCAGTCCCTACGAACTCGAGCAGTGCGCAGGCGAAATAGTCGAACAGGTGATCCGGCCCACCGGCCTCGTCGACCCGGAAATAGAAATCAGACCCGCCCGGGGACAGGTTCAGGAGTTGATGAAAGAATGCCAGAGTCGGGCAGAGCGGGGAGAAAGAACCCTCGTCACCGTACTCACCAAACGCATGGCGGAAGACCTCACCTCATACCTGCACGAACGGCAGATCCGTGTGCGCTACCTCCACAGCGATATCGATACCCTCGAGCGTCTGGAAATCCTCCGCGCCCTGCGGGAGGGAGCATACGATGTGTTGATTGGCGTCAATCTGCTGCGGGAAGGTCTGGATCTGCCCGAAGTATCGCTCGTGTGCATTGTCGATGCCGACAAAAAGGGCTTTCTTCGCTCCTCCACCAGTCTCATCCAGACCATTGGCCGGGCCGCCCGAAATATCAATTCCCGAGTCCTCCTCTTCGCCGACTCCATTACCCCCCAGATGCAACTCGCCATTGACGAAACCGAGCGCCGCCGCCGGAAACAGATCGCCTATAACACGAAGCACGACATCACCCCCGCGACCATTCAAAAAGCCATCCGTCGGGGAATCGAACAAGAGCTCAAAGCCCGAAAAACTGCCCGTGCTGCCGTTAATTCAACTCCGGATGAGACAGAATATGAAAAAGATGAGTTGATTGAACTATTGGAGCAGGATATGTATGCCGCCGCGGAAGGTCTGGAGTTCGAGAAAGCCGCCGCTCTCCGGGATCAGATCGCCGAACTCAAAGCCATGCCGGAATACGGCGAAACCCATCTCATCAAAAGATCAGAAGTTCAAGCCAGAAAGCCCAAGCCGGGCATGGCGAAATCACGCGCGGGCATCACAGGCCGAAGTAAAAAATCAAGCGGGTGAACCGGCTTTACGAGGCACCCAACTCAAGCCGCATTGCGACGGAATATTTCCTCTTCCGTCTGGAAGCATACTTCCTGGGGAATGACCCCGGCCACCAGTTTCTTCGGGTCGCCACCTCCCCGCAAACGAATGCTCCTTGTGGCTTCTTCCAGTGCTTTCAATTCATCCGGATGAATGGTGTGGGATTGCCGAGGGGTGGATTCTTCAGGGTTGGGGTTCGTCGAGGTCATAAGGAAACTCCGCAAAGGGTGAACAGGCCTCCCCGCCTTTTCGTCCGGATAACGACCGGCTCTCATCGAATCGTCCGGTTCGAGGGGAGACTGAACGAAAATTCAAAAGTTTTCCCGAATTACCGGACATTTTGCTTTCCCGGCCAGAAAACTTCGCCGGAATCGATTTCCCCGCGATATCATGCCCCTATGTCCAAACCCCTTCCCTGCCCCTCCAAATGCAATGTGCTGCTCATCGGCGGCGGTGGACGCGAACACGCCCTCGCGTGGAAATTACGCCAATCTCCCCGCCTTGGCAAACTCTGGCTCACTGACCCTGCCAATGCTGGCCTGTCCAAACTCGGTAAACCCTGCCCGCACAAACTGGACATGAAAAACCTGTTTCCTCTTCAACGCTGGATCGAGGAACAGTCAATCAACCTTATCGTCGTCGGCCCCGAAGTCCCCCTGGTCGAAGGCATCGTCGATGCCCTGCAGACCAAATCCTGCCTCGTCTTCGGCCCCCCCCGCGCCGGAGCCCAACTCGAAGGCGACAAGGCATTCGCCAAGCAACTCATGCGACAGGCGGCCATCCCCACCGCCGAAGCCCGCATCTTCGACAATCCCGAATTCGCCCTCGAATACGCCCGGAATCGCGAAGACCCCTGTGTGGTCAAAGCCACCGGTCTTGCCGCGGGAAAAGGGGCCATCGTATGCCATACCCAGAAGGAAGCCCTCGCTGCCATCGATCTCCTCATGGTGCAACGGGCCTTCGGCAAAGCCGGAGATCAAATCCTCATCGAGGAAAAACTTTCCGGTCAGGAAGTCTCCATCCTCGCCCTCGTGGACGGACGCACCATCTGGCTGCTCGATCCCTGTCAGGATCATAAGCAAGTAGGCGAGGGAGACACCGGAGCCAACACCGGCGGCATGGGGGCCTATTGCCCCACCCCCGTTCTTGACGCCTCCATGCTCGACATCGTGGAGCGGGAAATCATCGTCCCCACCATCGACGCCCTCCGTCGCGATGGCATTGACTACCGGGGCGTGCTCTATGTCGGCCTCATGCTCACTCCGGCTGGCCCGAAAGTGCTGGAATTCAACTGCCGCTTCGGCGATCCGGAGTGTCAGCCCCTCATGGCCCGCCTCCAGGGCGATCTTATAGAAATCCTCTGGGCCACCTGCACCGGTACATTAAATCAGGTCAACATCGGCTTCGACAATCGCTTCGCCTGCTGCGTGGTCATGTGCTCCGGGGGATACCCTGAATCGTATGAAAAAGGAAAAGCCATCACCGGCATCAAAGAAGCCACCGCCCTCTCTGATGAAGACGGCGAAGTGATCGTCTTCCACGCCGGAACCACCATCAGCCATCACGGCGAACTGGTCACCCACGGCGGAAGAGTCCTCGGCGTCACCGCATTGGCAAAAACGCTGGAATCCGCCCGCGATCTCGCGAATGCGGGCTGCGAAAAAATCCAATTCGACGATGCCTTCTTCCGCCACGACATCGGAAATCGCGTGCTGGCCCCTCGGCCATCCGTTCTCCATTCCTGATTCTCCAATTCCCCTTTCCCTCAAAACCCTGCCTTCCGATAATTCGAAAATCCTCGCCCGAATAGTTAAAAGGCCGAGAGATTCATCCGATTCTTAGGGTATGACTACTCCCCTTCATTCCTCACCTCACCAATCGGATTCGCCGCCTCACCCCCTCCCCAATTGGCAGGAACGCTACAACGCCCACTTCATTATCACCGTGCGGGTAAAAATTCTCGATGCCCCGGGAAATCTGGCGAATCTGCTGGAGGTGATCGGTCAGGCGGGGGCCTCCGTGGGTGATATCCGCATTGTGGATGCCGACTCCACCCACATCACGCGTGATCTTCAGTTATTCGTAGTGGATAAGTCCCGCCTCGAGGCCGTGATTGTTGCCATTCGCTCTCGACCGGAAGTTATCCTCACCTCAACCATTGATGATGTGCTGGATATCCATCGTGGTGGAGCCATTGAAACCCGCTCCCGCGTCCCCCTCAATACCGTCATGGATCTTCGCATGGTCTATACCCCCGGCGTCGCGTCCGTCTGCTCTCTCCTTGCCGACAAACCCGATCAGGCCTGGGAGTACACCAGCAAAGGGAATCGCATCGCCATCGTCACCAACGGCACTGCCGTGCTGGGGCTGGGAAACATCGGGGCCTTGGCCGGTCTGCCTGTGATGGAAGGAAAGTCCGCCATCCTCGCCCGATTCGTGGGCATGTCCGCAGATCCGATTCTCATCGACAGCACGGATTCAGATGAAATTATCAACATCGTCGAAAAAATCAGTTCCAACTACGGGGCGATTCAGCTCGAAGACATCGCCGCCCCAGACTGCTTTGACATCGAATCCAAATTACAGGAACGGTTGGACATCCCCGTCTTCCATGATGATCAGCATGGCACGGCCACCGTCGCCGTCGCCGGCCTCATCAACGCCCTGAAACAAACCGGCCGAACCGCATCCCAGTGTACGGCAGTGATTCTCGGGGCGGGTGCTGCGGGATCCGCCATCGCCCGCTTCCTTGTTGATTTCGGTATCGAAGATGTCGTGGTCTGTGACAGCACCGGTGCAATTTATGAAGGAAGGCCGGAGCGGATGAACCCCTGGAAATCAGATCTGGCGATTCATACCAATCCGAACAAGGTGCGGGGGTCAATCGCAGAAGTGATGCGGGAACGCACGCTGTTTATCGGAGTATCCAAGCCGAACATCATCACGGGCGACATGGTCGGGAGCATGGAACAAGATCCCATCGTGTTCGCCCTCGCCAATCCGGTCAGTGAAATTCCCGTTGGAGACGCAAAGCGGGCCGGAGCCGCCATTGCCCTGGATGGCCGAGGCATGAACAATGCCCTTGCCTATCCCGGTATTTTTCGGGGAACCCTCGATGTAAGGGCAAAGCAAATCACCACCGCCATGAAACTCGCTGCCGCGAACGCTCTTGCCGACGCGGCTCAGGACGGCCTGCTTCCCGACATGCTGGATGAAGGTGTCCATGAGCAGGTTGCCGAGGCCGTTCGGGCCGCGTGGCGAATGGAAAACCAGGACCATACATTCGAAGTGCCATCACACCGGGGTCATGCTGCGGCGTAATCGATCAATAACCTCCGGCATGGCTTCGCACACCTGAGTAATGTCCTCTTTCGTCGTCTCCCGGCACATACTGAATCGAATGGAGCCGTGGGCTTGCTCCGGGGGAATTCCCATTGCCAGCAACACCGGGGAAGGATCAAGGGAACCGGAAGCACAGGCAGAACCGGCCGAGGCGCAGATCCCCTTTTCCGACAAAAGAAAAAGAATCGCTTCGGCCTCAACCCGATGGAACGCGATGCTGGCCGTATTCCAGACGCGGGCCGCTCCTCGACTGTTGACGGAGGTGTCTTCGATTTGCTCCAGGATGGTGCTCTCGAAGTGATTTCGCAATGCCTCCTGCTTCGCCATCCCATCTGAATCCAGCCACTCCTTTGACAACCGAGCCGCCGCCGCCATGCCCAGAATCCCCGGCATGTTTTCCGTTCCTGCCCGCCATTCCCGCTCCTGCCCTCCACCGGAAATAATCGGATCGAGTCGCAGCCCCCGCTTCACAAACAACCCCCCCACTCCTTTCGGCCCGTGGAACTTGTGGGCGGAAAATCCCAGCAGATCGATTGGCATCTTCAAGAGATTCGTCGGCATCTTTCCCACCCATTGCACCCCATCCACAAAGAACCGCACCCCATGCTCCCGACAGAGATTCCCGATCTGCTCGATCGGTTGAATTACCCCCGTCTCATTATTTGCCCACATCACCGCCACCAGAGCAATTTCATCCGCCCGGCCTTTCAGAGTATCCGCCAGCATGTCAATGTCGAGCATGCCGTGGATATCTGTTTTTAGCCACACCACCTCGGCCTGTTTATTTTTGCTCAGTATCTGCGCCGTTTGCCGCACACAGGAATGCTCCGTGCGACTCGTTAGCAGTACCGACTTCGTGGGCTGAGCGCACAGAGCGCTGCGGAGAGCAAGGTTCGCCGCCTCCGTGCCTCCGCCCGTAAAGATGATCTCACGGTCGCTGCAACCGAGTAGTTTTGCTGTGGTCTCCCTCGCCAGTTCAAGTTTCTGCCGTACCTTCTGACCGGCCCGATGCACGCTTGAGGGATTCGCCCACAAATCACACAATGCAGTGTTCATTGCCTCCACTACCTCCGGTGCGGGCTGGGTGGTGGCGTTGTTATCGAGATAAATCGTTTTCATAAAGTGTCCGTGGGCTCGGTTTCAGGTCAGGGAATCAAGGGTGTGGGCATCATAGGCCTTGGTGGAAGCATAAAACAACCCGAGAAAGAATCCCGTGCCCAGAATCATCAACGCCCCGCTGAGCAGAAATATTCTCTGGGGCTGCTCCATGAAAACGGGTCTGATGATCCAGTAGAGGAGCGATGACAGAGCAAGAAAAGTAAACGAAAGTCCGTTCGCCGTCCCCAGAAAACGCCCCCGCTCATCTTCCGGAGCCAGTTTCTGCAGCAGCGCCTGAAGGGGCACAATGTAGAACCCGGCAAAGAATCCTGCCCCGATGATGAACACACAGACATTGCCGAAAGTTGGAGGAATCATGCCCAGCAGGATAAAAAAGAGCGACAATCCCGCCGCACCGATGGGAACAAGATTCATCTTGATGCGATGACCCGAAATCAACCCCGCCATCGCACATCCTGCCCCGATGGCAACCGCCATGAACCCGAGAATGTAACTCGACTTTTCCCGGGAAATATCCAGTACCTGCGTGTACTCGGGAATAATCAGCAGGGCCATTCCCGCCAGTAGATAAAAATACGCCCACGCCAACGCCACCATCAACAGAGGCGTCGCGGCCATCTGCTTCAGCGAAACGATATAAGTGCCCACCGGATTCCAGTCGTATTTCAAGGTCTTGTCTCCCGGCTCCAGACGCGGCAGAAACAATACCGCCCCCAGCCCCACCACTGCCACAATCAGCATCGCCGCTCCCGGCAACCAGAGTAGAGGACTGGCCGTCATGCCGGTTCCCTTGTCAGGGGTCGGCGCGTAACGATCGCTGATAATGCCTCCCAGAATCGTCCCCGCGATCACTGCGATATTGGTCATCATATTGATGGCCCCGTTCGCCCGGCTGAGATCCTCCTTCGCCACCAATTCCGGAATCATCCCGTACTTCGCCGGCCCGAAAAACGCGCTCTGGCAGGTCAGCGCCACCAACGACCCCAGCGAAATCCACAGATTCCCGATCCAGAATCCCCACAATGCGGCGGCGGCGATGGGGATCTCCACCACCTTCACCAACACACTGACAAACTGCTTGCTGTTCCGATCTGCAAATTGCCCTGCATATCCGGAAAGAAAAATAAACGGGATCGTGAAGCACAATCCCACAATCCCCTGCCCCCCGGCCCCCAACTGCCCCTTCCACGCCCCGTTGATCACCATGAAGGTGAGAACCATCTTGAGAATGTTGTCGTTCGCCGCCCCGAAAAACTGGGTGAAAATGAGGGACAGGTAGCCGCGTTTGAGAAGATTGCTTTTCATGGGAGGACGACATCGTATCGACTCAACGCCATAGTGACCTTGATTGCCCCACTCAGGCATTCATTTCCACACAAGTATGCCCAATCATGAGGCGCCATCACCCCATAGAAAAACCCCGGCCAAACCGAGGTGGAACCCCATGAATTTCAAGAATTCCCAGGGAATTTCTAGAAGTCCCAGAGAAATCCGGAGGTGGAGAAAATGCGGCTGAGAGGAGTCGAACCTCCACGCCCTTAACGGGCACATGGACCTGAACCATGCGCGTCTGCCAATTCCGCCACAGCCGCAGCGTACCCC
>CAZLXE010000038.1:0-17275 GCA_964563005.1 uncultured Isosphaeraceae bacterium | reverse complement strand
AATCTCAACTCCCACCCATCAAGGACACGGCCCAAATGTATTGATCAGCGTAATGAGGTCCTTGATATTCACCACCCCATCCCCAAAAGTGCCATCTCCATTATCCGGGGCGAAATCACACGGCCCCCCCCCCGTAGAGCCAAACGCATTGATCAATGCAATCAAATCATGAATATTGATTATTCCATCCCCAACAGTCCCATCAGGATTAACCGGAGAGCAATCCGCCGGACACGGCACGGGAATGATCTCCATCCCCCAGTTCACGATCCGCGACATCGCCGATACCTGCTCACCGGGCGATGGCAACGCAGAAAATGGAATCCCCATATAGATCGTCCGATACACGCCCGTATCCTTCGCGATCGCCGCAACCCCCTGCGAACCACTGAACAGAACCGTGCTCGTCGCATCCGGATCAACCCGATCGCTCCAGTTCGTAAACTGATATTTCAAATTGTACGGCCCCAGACCACTGCAAATATCCGCCCCCGTCGAGTTCGTGTGTTTAATATCATTGAACATCGAAGCCACTCCCAGGTGGCTCGTCATAAATGCCGTCTGTCCCCGCGTAAAGAAATAATCCTGACTGCTGATGATGAAAGTCCCGCCGGCATCCAGCCAGTCGGAAACCGCCTGCTCCCCTGCCGCACCCGGTGCCGCACCCGCCCCGAAGGCGTCGCCCGTAAACCAGATCACAATCGCATACGGTCCATAATCCGCCAGCAGCGGTTCATTGTCCGAATTCGCCGTGTCCCAGATGTCATATTCCATCCCCAGTGCATCCAGCGCATCTGTGTAATAGGGCCGCACATCCGGCGTGTTGTCATCATCATCCACCAGCAGAATAAACGGACGATTCAGTGTCGTAAAACTCCAAACCCGCAGCATGGCCCCATCCCCGCACACATTCCGTCCCCGCACTCGCCACCAGTATTCGGTGAGTGAATTCAATACCGCCGTCACCCTGTGCGATGTCCCCGTCACCGTGGCCGTATAAGCAATATTGGCAAATTGATTATCCGTAGCCACTTCCACCACATACTCATCCGCTCCCGCCACGGCATCCCATACTAACAACGGAGATCTCGACACATTCGTCAGTGTGTTCGCCGGGGTTACCAGTGTCACAAAAGAAGGAATCGAATCAGTCATCGAAAATCCCAATTGCAGGGATCGCGAAGTCACTCCCGAAACTCCCGTCACCTGAATCGTACTCGCCCCCGGCAGTATGCCCCCCGTATTCCCCACCGTCATCTGCACCGTCGTTCCCGGAATCGCCGGATTCGGAGAAAAACTCACCGTTGCTCCAGTCGGAACGCCCGTTGCACTCAGGGTCACCGGGGCCGAGAAACCCAGAATCGAATCAACCTGAATTGAGTACACCGCGTCATTCGGAGCGCAAACATCCACCGCAGGAGTCGTCGTCTGCAGAACAAAACTCGGCTCCACCACACAGTTATAGCACACCAGAGCGAAATCCTGATCTGTCCCATCACCCACATTCGGTACCCCATCCGAATTGATGTTCGTTGCCTTCACTCGAATCGTAAATGTACTTGGCGCCACCGGCCCCAGAAATACCCCCTCAGTATTATTCTTCACATCCGGGAACCCACCCGCGACCGAATAACCATTATTCCTGAAGTTATTCCCCAGATAAGTGCTCCCGGCAGCATCCACTTCCAGATCGAGATCGTTGTTCCACGCCGGCGTGATCCCTCCCAGCCCATGCCCCGGCGCGTCCGTCCACACCAGCATCACCCGCACCGGCTGCGTAGGATCGAATGCCGACAGCGTCTGCGACCATGTTTCACCCGTTGCATTAAAAACCACCGTCTGATCGAAATACTGAACCGTATCCGAAATAGGATTGAGCACCGCCTCCAGATTCATCCGCCCCCACCCCTGCTTGCTGTCATAAGGATGCCCCAGCAATCCCCCATCCGCATCCAGATTTCCCGACAGATCGTGACACACCGGCAGGAACGCGGCCTTCACCAACGCCGGACTCGGATCGCCCACCGTCCCCGCCAATCCCCGGTAATACTCGGCGAACAATGCCGCCCCACCCGACACCTGAGGAGAAGCCATCGAAGTACCGCACAGCAGCGCATACCCCGCCGCTCCCGAAACCGTCGAATCCACATAACATCCCGGAGCCACCATATGCGGAATCGTTCGCCCATCCATCGCCGGGCCATGGGCTGAATTTGAAGAAATATCATTAATATCCAGAATCTGCTGCCCAGTGACCGTCTGAATTTTCGTGGATCCGATCGTAAAAATGTTCTTCGCCTCATCCGGTGATCCCTGACTGCTCACCCCCCCGTTTCCATTCATAAATGAAAGCACATAGACCAGCGGCTGATTGCCCGGCGTAATCGGATCCGCATCCCGAACCCCGATATCCACTTGCATCGTCGCATTGTCATATCCCTGCGGCGTGCCCGCCGGCCCCCAACTGTTACTGGAAGCAAATGCGCCATTCGCCTGCGATTGCGTCATCAATTTCAACATCCCCCCCGGCTGCGTATAGGTGGGATTAAAAACCTGCTCGATCAAATTCACTCCCGGAGCCACCCCCTGGCCTCTCAAAAATCCATTGGCGTCAACCACTCCCGAAGATCCATCCGCAGCAATGATTCCCGCCGTATGCGTGCCGTGACTGCTCACCGCAGTTCCCCCACAGGTATCACCCACACAGGGCAGAACCCGATTCACCAGATCCGGATGCGTTTCCTCCATCCCCGAGTCCACACTCGCAATAATCACGCCCGTTCCATCCAACCCCACTCCGCTCAGCCACGCCTGATATCCCGGGCTTGCCGCGTTGAATCCAGAAATATTTCCCACATTCACCTGATTGCTCATTTCCCCGCGCACTCCCCCATCCGTGGGTTGAAGTTGAATGCTGTACACCCCCGGAATGCTCGCTGCCGTCTGAATCACGACCCCGTCCATGGAAAAACTTGCAAGTTCATACTTCTCGTTCAAAACCTTACGCCCCCTATTCAATCCCCCGAGTTTCATGATGGATCGCACGATGTCATCCGTATTCGCCCCTCGATACATCAGAACACTCACCTCATTCAGCGCCCCTCGCATCCCCCGCGATTGAG
This sequence comes from uncultured Isosphaeraceae bacterium, assembly GCA_964563005.1. Lineage (GTDB taxonomy): Bacteria > Planctomycetota > Phycisphaerae > Phycisphaerales > SM1A02 > CAZLXE01. The sequence goes on along the minus strand of CAZLXE010000038.1, from coordinate 14,153 downwards.
GCAGCACCCGATACGCTGGCACAAAATCTCCCATCCAACGAACAAACCGCTCTCGACCCATGTTTGTCAAATCGCCCGGGCGGCACCACACAATATAAGTGTACGGATGAATGTACTGAACGACTTCTACCCCGCCCCCCGCCAGCGTCTCTATCCAGTTGGCTTCAATCGGCCCTTTCATCTGAATCAGCCGCAAATCATATCCATCCCCTCGGACCTGCGGCATGGTCCACCCCGGTGCAACCTCCGGCACCCCGACCAGCGGATCAAATCGCCGCTCCCCCAAAGAAAGCGTGTAATCAAGAGTGGCTTTTCGCCTCGGACTGATTTGGTTTTTCAGAACTGTCCCCGAGTTGCCTCCCGGCGTCGCCTTCGCGCCGAATGCAACAACTCCTGCAATCAAAACCAGCGTGAGATTTGTTTTCCATTTTTTTGCGTGAACCATCATCGAACAATGCCTCCTTCGGCATCTCTCTCCAGAAGCCCGCCCATCCGATACACAAATACGCAGAATCAAATGATTCCGACGATTGCCTTCCATCACCCACCACGAATGAATATGAAGACCTGCAGAAACAACAAGTCCTCATCTCAGAAAATTCCCCCAGATACACATAAAGAGAGTATACCCCACAAAAGAAATACATAGAAATACTTATAGTCAAGATATTTACGATTTATTCGAATTATTTGTTGATATGTCTTATGCAAATTACCCATACCCCCCCAATTCCCACGAACGCCAAATTATCGAACCACCCATAACTCAGAATATGGCAGTCAAACCCGGAATTCCCCTCCTGAACCGTACTCAGAAATCCGCGTTCTTGACCGTCCTGGGGAACGGAATCACATCCCTGACATTCGCCATCCCCGTCACATACATCACCGCCCGCGCGAATCCCAATCCGAATCCCGCATGCGGCACCGTCCCATACCGCCTCAGATCTCGGTACCACCAATACCCCTCCTTCTCCTGCCCCATTTCGTCCAACCGCCTGTCCAGCGCCTCCAATCGCTCTTCCCGCTGCGAGCCGCCGATGATTTCCCCGATCCCCGGAGCCAGCACATCCATCGCCGCCACCGTTTTTCCATCATCATTCTGCCGCATATAAAACGCCTTGATTTCCTTCGGGTAGTTCAGCACCACCACCGGCTTCTTCACCAACTCCTCTGTCAAATACCGCTCGTGCTCCGATTGTAGATCCTTCCCCCATCCCACCGCATACTCGAACTTCCTGCCCCCCGCCACGGCCTTCTCCAACGCTTTCACCGCATCGCCATACTCCATCCGTTCAAAACTCGATTCGATGAACTGCTCCAACCGTTCGATACAGGTCGGCTCGATCCTCTTGGCAAAAAACGCCATATCATCTCCCCGCTCATCCAGCACCGCTCGGAAAACATACTTCAGAAAATCCTCCGACAGATCCGCCGCATCACTCAGATCCGAAAAAGCAATCTCCGGCTCGACCATCCAGAACTCCGCCAGATGACGAGTCGTGTTGCTGTTCTCCGCCCGAAAAGTCGGCCCGAAGGTATACACATCCCCGAGTGCACAACAATACGATTCCACATTCAATTGCCCCGACACCGTCAAAAAGGATTCTTTGCCGAAAAAGTCCTGCCCAAAATCCACTCCCCCCTCTTCATTCCGCGGCAGGTTCACCATATCCAGCGTAGAAACCCGGAACATCTCCCCCGCCCCTTCGCAGTCGCTCGCCGTCACAATCGGCGTGTGAATCCATAAAAAACCGTGTTCGTGAAAATACCGGTGAATTGCCTGCGCCATGCAGTTGCGCACCCGTGCCACTGCTCCGAAAGAATTCGTCCGCGGTCGAAGATGCGCCACCGCTCGCAGATACTCAAACGAATGACGCTTCGCCGCGATCGGATAGGTCTCCGGATCGTCCACCCCTCCAATCACCGTAATCTCAGTTGCCAAAACCTCCACCGTCTGCCCCTTTCCCTGCGACGCCACCAGTTCACCTTCCACTTCAATTGAACACCCCGCCGTTACATTCAACACTTCTGTCTGATAGTTGGAAAGTGAATCCGGCGCAACAACCTGCAGGGCATCAAAACACGATCCATCCGACAACCCCACAAACGACATCCCCGCCTTGGAATCCCGCCGCGTGCGCACCCATCCCCGCACCCGCACCGTCTCCCCGATTGCCACTCGTCCGCTGAACGCATCGTTTACCTTCATCAAGGTCATACCACAGAATCCTCAGCATCATCCTTCCCCGACTCAAAAATAAATACCAAATGACCCGATCAGTCCCCCTCATATCGACTGAACACCAGCGATACATTGTGCCCACCGAAACCGAATGAATTATTCAGCGCATGCCGAAGGGGCTTTTCCTGTGCCTTATTGGCCACAAAATTCAAATGGAAACCTTCATCCGGATGATCCAGATTGATCGTCGGCGGCATCACCCCCTCGCGAACCGCCATCACGGTCGCCACCGATTCAATTCCCCCCGCCGCCCCCAGAGTATGCCCAGTCATAGATTTCGTGGAACTCATCGCCAGAGTGCGCGCATGGTCTCCGAATAATGACTCCACCGCCTGAACCTCCGCCGCATCCCCCAAAGGCGTCGATGTCCCGTGCGCATTGATGTAATCAACATCATCTGAATTTATACCCGCATCCTTTATGGCAATCTCCATCGCCCGCTTTGCCCCCGCTCCCGTCGGATCAGGAGCCGCAATATGCTGCGCATCTCCCGAAGTCCCGAACCCCTTCAACTCGGCATAAATCTTTGCCCCCCGACTCTTTGCATGCTCCAATTCCTCCATCACCAGAACCGCCCCTCCTTCCGCCATCACAAAACCGTCTCGATCTTGATCAAACGGCCGCGAGGCCTTCGTTGGATCATCATTCCGGGTGGACAACGCCTTCATGGAAGAAAAGGAACCGATACACAATGGTGATACCGCCGCCTCCGCCCCTCCCCCGAGAATCACTTCCGCGTCCCCCCGTTGGATAAGGTGATACCCCGTTCCCAGAGCATGACCGCCGGATGCACACGCCGTTACCGTCACCGAATTCGCTCCCCGAAGATCCAGATTGATCGACACATTCCCCGCACATGCATTCACCATCAGCCGGGGCACCGTAAACGGACTGATCTTCCGCGGACCACCATTGCACAGTCGCGTCACACTATCTTCGATTGTCATAATCCCCCCGATTCCCGACCCAATCACCACCCCCCGCCGATAGGGATCACCACTCGTAAAATCGATCCCGCAATCTGCCGCCGCCTCGATTGCCGCATAAAGACCGAGGGCGCAGAAACGATCCATCCGCTTCAACTCTTTGGCGTCAATTGTTGGCGTGGCGCTCCAGTCCCGCACTTCACCCGCGATCGTCACCGCCCAGCCCGCCGTCTGATCAAATGACTGAATTGTCCCGATCCCCGACCGTCCCTCTTTCATGGCCGACCACATCGAGGGCGCACTGTGACCAATGTCGCTCACCGCGCCCAACCCCGTAATAACAACTCGTCGCGTGCCGTTCTGAGTCATCTGTCTCGCATCTCAAAATACGACTCACATACCCCATCGATGCCCTTTAGCATGGTGACTCCGAATGAATGAGCATCATCCACTAAGCGACTTGTAAATATGACTGACCGCCTGGCCGACCGTCTGAATCTTTTCCGCTTCGTCATCAGGGATCGAGGTTTCAAATTCATCTTCGAACTCCATCACCAACTCGACGGTGTCCAGACTGTCCGCATTGAGGTCGTTGATAAAACTGGAATCAAGCGTTACCTCACCCTTATCCACACTCAACTGTTCCGCCACGATGTCGATCACCTTGGCTTCGATCTCAGATTCCGTCACGATGGTGTCTCCTGCATGCGTTCACGGGACTGTCAACTCCAGTTTGCCAAAACGGACACAAACGCCGCAAAGGCCTCACCGGCAAGATTCCGGCGGGGAGGACGGGCACTATACCCACAACTCCCCAGAATGCCAATCTCCCCCACCCCTTTCTCCCTGATCCCAAAAAACCAAAAACACGCCTTCCTCAGCAAGCCATCCCCCCATCCACCAGCAAAACCTGCCCAGTGATATACCCCGCCAGATCAGATGCCAGAAACGACGCCGTATGAGCGATTTCCTCCGGCTGCCCCAATCGTCGCAGAGGCAGCGATTTCACCAATTCATCCAATTTCGCCTGCGGCAGATCGCCAATCATATCAGTCGCCACAAATCCCGGAGCGATCACATTCGCTGTAATCCCCTTCCCCCCCAGTTCCCGCGCAATCGACTTCGTCAATCCCGTCAATCCCGCCTTCGCCGCCGCATAGTTCGCCTGCCCCGCATTCCCCGTCACTCCAGTCACCGATCCAATATTAATAATGCGTCCAAATCGATGCTTCATCATAGGACGCGCCGCCGTACGGCAGGCAATAAACACCGCCCGCAAATTAACCGCAATCACCTCATCAAAATCCTCATCCGACATCCGCATCAGCAACCCATCCCGCGTAATCCCCGCATTATTCACCAGAATATCCACTTCGCCGTGTCTCTCCGCCACCCCCTCCACCATCTCCCTCACTGCTTCTCCATCACTCATATCGCACACCACAACCTCCGCCACTCCCCCGTCCGAATCAATCGCTCCCCGAACCTCCTCCAATCGATCTGCAGAACGACTCACCAAAACCACCAGATGCCCATCCGCCCCCAGCCGTCGCGCAATCGCTTCCCCAATCCCCCGACTGGCTCCCGTAACTATGGCGATTCGCCGATCTGAACTCATATTCTTGATTCCTGGCAAAAAAGAAAGTGGAGTTGACTCACGGCCGATCATTGCCGTCCATCACTCCAAAACATGAACGCAATAGAATTATATCGCGATTCCTTCCCCTGCCAAATAATCCGGCATCATCAGGGCATACCCGGTCGCCCCCCGGGAGGTGTCGGCGAAGATCCACCCGAGGTTCTCGCTCCTGAACTCGCCGGCGCCTGATCCAGATCCACCTGCGGAACTTCCAAATCCTCATCCGGCTTCAATGCCAATTCGACCTCCTCATCCAGAATCTCAAACCACCCCGTTATCCAATCATCCCCTGATAATCGATCGATCATCCCCGGAGGCGAAGGCACCGCAGAAAACACCGGCTCAACATCCCTGGGATCGAATTGCCACAATTGCGGTTCCAATGAAAGCGATTGCTCCGTCTCAAATAATGCCAGCGCACAATATTCCCCATCAGGCGACCGCCCCGTCATGATCTGAATTTCCAAAATCGAATCTCCCGTAACTTCTTCCCACACCCCCTCCTCAACCATCATATCCAGTTGCGCCTTATCCTGTTCTTCCATCATCTCCCCCGCTGTCCGTGCATCACCTCGGGCAAACGCATCAAAAAACGATAACACCGTTCGGCGCGCCTCATCCGTATTCGGAGCACTTTCCTCCGGCATTACCACCCGCTCGTCAATACCCATCTGCTCCATCAGATCGTCAATCGCCGTCACCGGTGGCGGAGGCGGCGGGCCCGGATCAACCACTTTCCGCACCGTACGCGGCGCCTCATCCTCAACTTCACCCGCACACCCCAAAGGCAAGAGCACCATCACCCCAAACAGGGCACAAAACCCAACTTTTTTTGACAATTTACTTCGGCTCATCATGACTCATTACCTTTGTCTTACGATCAATTCGTCGCATTAATCCCCGAAGAACGCTCCCCGGACTCACCTCATGATACTCGATTGTCTTCCCTGCATTCGCCCCCACCATCGCCTCGCAACTCTGCGCCCAACGCACCGGAGACACAATCTGTTGGACCAATGAAGACCGCAGATGTTCCCCCGTCCCCTCCCATTCATGCGGCAAACCCGTCACATTCGACCACACCGGCAATTGCGGCTCCGCCATATCCACATCCGCCAACGCTTCCCCCATCGAACCTGCCGCCGACTCCATCAACGGCGAATGAAACGCCCCCGCCACCGTCAAAGCCGTCGCCCGCAAGTCCATCCCCGTCGCCACTTCCACCGCTTGTTCACACGAAGAACGATCACCAGAAAGCACAATCTGCCCCGGTGCATTGTAATTCGCCGCCACCAGAATCGGTGTATTACCATTACCAGATTCCCCACCCGCTCCTCCCACTCCGACCGGCGTTTTCCGGGCATTCCGGGGGTTTAGAACCGCCTCACACACCGCTTGCGCCTGATCCTCATCCGCCCCGATAAGTGCCACCATGCTCCCTTCAGTCACCTCCGCCGCTTCCTGCATCAATCGTCCCCGCTTGGCCACCAACTGCAATCCCGAGGCAAAATCAAACGCCCCCGCCAGATGCAATGCTGTATATTCCCCCAGCGATAAACCCGCCGCCCCCACCAACTCCACTTCTCCCTCCTGCTCGATCCATCCCCGATACCCCGCCACCCCACACACATACAACGCCGGCTGACTCACATCCGTCTGATTCAACCGATCCGCCGGTCCCTCAAAACACAATTCACTCAATAATCCCCCCAGTGAATCCCCCAGCACCGCGTCCGCCTCGGCAAAAACCTCCCGGGCAATCGTGCTCTGCTCATACCAAGCCCGCCCCATGCCCACTTTCTGTGCCCCTTGCCCGGGACATAAAACAATAACTTTTCGTCTCGACATCCTGAAGCATTCCTTGAGAATCCACAACCTCCCCCAATTGTAGTCAATTGACCCCGAAAGAATATCCCATCATCTTCCCTGACCCATATTTCCCTGCTTCCTCATAACTGCCAGATACTCGCCCCCCAGGTCATCCCTCCCCCGAATGCCACCAACATCACCCGATCCCCCGCCTTGACTTTCCCCCCTTTTCGCAATTGATCCAGACACAGTCCCACCGAACCTGCCGAACTATTGCCAAACTTATCGATATTAATCAAAACCTTTTCCTCCGGCAGCCCCAACTTTTCCTTCGCCGACTCGATGATCCTCGCATTGGATTGATGACAGACAAACTGTGCAAAGTCATCCACCCCCAGCCCCGTATCTTCCAGAGCATCCCGAATCACCTTGATGAACTTGCTCACCGCAAATTTATACACCTCCCGCCCGTTCATCCGAAGATTTCCCAACTTAATCGGATTCTCGCGATCGCTTTCCGGAACTTCCCGGGGTCGCCGAGGAATATAAAGCGATTCCCACCGCTCCCCATCCGCATACATCCGTTGATAGCGACAGCCCATATCCACATTCTCATCTCGACGAAGAATCATCGCACCCGCCGCATCTCCAAACAGAATCGAAACGCTCCGTTCGTCATAATCGATCACATGACTCATCGCGTCACACCCGATCACTCCCACGCACCGATGCCGACCCGACCGAATCAGTGAATCCGCGATATTCGACGCATAAATGAATCCACTGCACGCCGCCACCAGATCAAATGCCGCCGCCGGAGTCGCCCCGACCGCATTCGACACCCGGCAAGCATTCGAAGGACAGGTCATCTCCGAAGTCACCGAAGCCAGAATAATTAAATCCATCTCCTTGGGATCGATTCCCGACTCATCAATGGCCCCTTGCAATGCCCGCTTCGCGAGCGTAAAGCACCCTTCCCCTTTTTCCTTCTCACTCACCCGGCGCTCTCGAATCCCCGTCCGCTGATGAATCCACTCATCAGAAGTATCAATCATCTTTTCCAGATCCCCATTGGTCAGCACCCGATCCGGCACCGCTGACCCCGTCCCCAGCAAGCGTACTCCAATATCTGTCATGCCATTGCCCCTTCTGTCATCGCCAGCCGATTCACCATCGCCTCATTCACTCCGGACTCGATAAATTGCTTCGCCCCCAGAATAGAATTAAAAATTGTTCTCGCTTCGCTTGAACCGTGACTGATCATGCACACCCCATTCACCCCCAAAAGTGGCGCTCCACCATACTCGTGATAATCGTGCTGGGCATAAATCTCCTTCACCACCGGTTCAAATCGCTTTGCCAACTCCGGATCGATCCGGTGCACCTCCCGCGCAATCGCCTTGAAAATCCCCGCCGAAAGCCCCTCCGCCAGTTTGATCATCACATTCCCCACCACCCCGTCCGTAATCACCACATCCGCCTCCCCATCGAACACGCCTCGACCCTCAACATACCCGATGAAGTCAATCTTCCCCGCATCTCGCAGACGATCCCGCGCCTCTTTCATATCATCCGTCCCCTTTTGCTCCTCCCCTCCCACATTCATCAATCCCACCCGGGGCTTCGCAATACCGTGAATATGCCGGGCATACACCTCGCCCATAATCCCGTATTGAGCCAGATGGCTCGGCTTCGGCTCGATATTCGCCCCCACATCAATCAACACAATCGGCCCCGAAAATGAAGGAACCGTCACCGCAATCCCCGGCCGATGTACATGAGGTAATCGCCGCATAAACATCTGTGCCGCCGTTACCAACGCCCCCGTATTCCCCGCCGAAAGAATCGCATCCAGTGGCTCATCCGCCTTCCGACCCGCCATCCGGGCCAGCACCGCAATCGAAGAATCCGGCTTGGCCCGCACCGCCTCCACCGGAGACTCCTGCATTCCCACCTCCTCAGTCGTCCCTACCACCATCAATCGCGATTGATCCACTCCCGAATCGCTGATTTTCTTTTCAATGATCCCCTCATCGCCCACCAGAACCAGCACATCATCCTCCCCGATGCTCACCAGAGCATCCAGAGCGCCCTCCAGAATCGCTTCAGGCGCATTGTCCCCCCCCATCACATCAACGCCGATTCTCATCGATCAGGATTCCCCACCCGCCTTAACCTGCAGGCCGGGACGCACATATCCGCATGACACACAGGCATGATGCGGCTTTCTCGCCACCCCACAATTCGGGCATGACACAAATTGAACCGGCTTCATTGCCAGGTGAGATCGGCGCTTCCGCTTCCGTGCCGGGGATGTTCTCAGACATGGTGTAGACATAATTCAAACCTCATCAAACTGTTATCCGATCCCGAGCCATAACTCAGAACCCATCAAAACGCACACTGTATATGCTCATCTAAAAAAGTCAATACCCCCTAGGGTGGGCATCGCCCACCATCGACCACCAAAGCAACTCCATCAGAATCCCCACCCCCCCATCCCCGGCAGAATCAACGAAACCGCATCCGCCACCACCCGCTTATCCGTCGGATCCACCAACCATAACCAGTCATCAAACAAAAATTCCAATCGGATCGCCAGCAACGCAATCCGCCCCATCACCGTATATCCGAACGCCGCCCCGAATGTCACCATCAAAAACCAGATTCCCAACTTCGCCGTCTTCCCCACCATCCCCTTATGCTCAAACGAAAAGAAGAAATACACAATCCCGCTGAGCACCCCCACGATCATGATGAAATTCTTCATGGAATCCCAGAACTCAAAACTCCCGGCATCGTTCATCACCACCACCGGCTCAATACTGTTCCGGATCTGCGTAAGAAAATCCGCATGAATAAAAGTGATGAGCCGGAGGCCACAAAAAGTTCCGATGAAAAACGCCATCGGCCATCGTGAAATCCACGCCCCCACCGGAGCCAGCCGCCACACCAGCATCACCCCCAGCACCAGTGGCACCAGGTACGCCCATTCCACCTGCTCCTCCGCTCCCAACCCCGGCATCGACCAGCCCCGAATCATGTCCGGAGAAATCTTCGCCAGCAGGTTCGGCACCATTGTCCCCCAGAACCCCACCACCATCCAATAGGCCGCTGACACCCCGATGAACACCGCTTCCGAAATCTTGTAAAACGGATTGTCCGCAATCAGAAACGAAAGCACAAAAAGTGTAAATAAGGCCGCCATCCACACCCCGATCGTCCCCGAAAGACTGAACCGGATATCTCCCCCCTCTGCCTGACTCTGATACGCCCCAAAGGTGGATGCCTTCTCTTCCGTCCACCGGATAATATTTTCGTCAGCCACAGATTGAATATCAATGTCCTCTTTGGCCGTATCTTTCCATTCCATCTCCCCATCCCCATCCAGATCAACCTGGGCGAATTCCCGCGATACATCATTCACATACACCTTCCCCATCCCATGCTCGCTCATGAACCCCCGAGCCAGCAGCAGCACTGCACCCACCAGAAACACAATCAACCATAATTTGCTTTCCTTGCTCACGAGGATGCCTCCCGTTTGCGATCGATGAAAAAGATAATGTTCCCCGCCACAATCAGCACCACCATCAGCACATGTGCCACCAATTGTGGCCCCATCCGCCTCTGGGCTTCCGTATATTTCCCGGGCGGTGTCCCCTCTTCATATTTCGACAGCACCAGACTTTCATACTCCGAGGCCCCTTTGATCGCCGCCAGCAATCCCGGCAACTGCTGCGGAATATACGGATAAAGCAACGGTGCCTGCACCCCCGTGCATCCCCCCACCAGGTGAATCTTGTCCGGATAGGGGGTCACCGCATACTGCACCCATTCTTTCGTACCCGGATACCCCGCCGAAACATTCAGGACCAGGTCCATGTGCTGGATACTTTCGATCCCTTCCATCATGGGTATTTTGCTGATCGCCATCCCCAACGCATCAGTCGTATACAACTGCTTCATGTCGGTGATGATCACCTTAATCACCCCCTCATTGCCCGCCTTGAACCCCAGATTCACATAATCCTCCCCGTACACCAGATCAGGAAAATCCTGGAGGATCACCTTCTTAATGTTGTCTTCAATCATCTGCTGCCCCAAAGGCCACAATGCCATGAAATACATCTTCACTTTTTTTTCGCAACAGTGTCGAACAAACGCCGTTGCCATCGGCCCCAGTTCCCCTTCACTTCCCGGATCATAATCAAAGGCCAGCAAAACCCTGTCCCCCTCATGCAACTTCTCAATTTCATCGAATACCGCCGTCGCCAGAGGCAACGGCTTCTCGGGAAATGTTTCTTTGGTCGTTCCGATCACATAAATCGGAACCGCCACTGCCAGCAGCATGAGGAGAAAAATCCAGCGACGATCAATATTTTTGAAGAATTCAAACATGACTGGTTTCCGCAGGTTAATCTTCACCCGAACCGAGATACGAACGATCGACCCCCAACAGAATCTTCAAACTTACCGACGCCGTCCCCAACGCGATGCCGATCATGATGGCCCGATTTCCCGCCGTATTGAACACATCCATCAGAAATCGAGTGACATGCTCCATCCGCAACCCGCCGAATGAGCCATCTTCAGGAATGAAGTCCGTCAGGAACACTCCCGCCGCCGTTCGCCCCAGCAGGATGATAAACGCCGTCGACAATAACAGAATCGCCTCGAAGTTTTTCGCCCGAAATGCCCGAAATGCCGCCGAGGCCACATAAAACGCCAGCATCGCGAAAATCGTCGCCTGCAGGGGCTTAAAGGCATACTCATACAGCCAGAGAAACGGGCTTCCGGATGCGTTGTACTGACCCGACCAGGCATAATCGGGGAAATTCTGATTTGGATGCACCCCCACTTTGAACATGCCCAACCACAGCATGACGAGAAATGAAACCAGCGTAATCACCGAATACGCCCACCCCTTCCCTTTGTCCGAAACCTTCTTCAAATGAATCTTCAGCAGGTTTCCTCCGCCCAATACAAACGCAATCGCCGCCAATACATCAAACCATATGGAAACATCCTCCGCCCAAGTCTGAGTAGGTGGAATAAAATACGCCACAATCATCACGAACCCCGCGCTCATGGCCAGCAATAATGGTATGTTTCGTTTCATTGCCGTTTACTCTCAGGTCAACACTGATTCTTTGAGGTACGCCACCCATTCCAACATATCCGCCGATCCCGTAACACTCGCTATCGTTGCCAACACCACCCCCAGGATCAGCACCACCCCCACCACCACCTTGCCCACATCCTGTCCCTTCAAACTCCCCAACTCCTCCGGCGAACCCGACAAATACGCCGACGCCGCAAAAAACTCCTCCCCGATCAGTGTGTAATCACACGCCGCCACGAAGAACGGCAACTGAGCCGGCATCGCCGTACCCGCCACCTGAATCGCCCCGATCGAGTTCCCCGTCTCCGCCAGAATCAGCGATTCCGCAAAAAACGCCCCCATATAAAAACAGGTCGCCGGCTTCTCCCGCACCATCATCCCCTGCAGATACGCTACATAACCGAACTGCTCGTCCGTCACATAGTAAATCAGGTCTTCGTTATACGCATCCGGCCGCCCCGCCGACAAATACGACGCCTGCACCGTCTCCCGCGCTGTCGTCATCACCAACGACTTACTCGTCGGCACCTCGATCTTCGCATCGTATTCCGCCGCCGTCTTGGCCACCCGTGACAAAATTGACAACCCCGCAATGGTCTGAATCTCATTGATATCCTGAATCCCCGGCACAAACAGAATCGACCGCCCCATCTCCGTCGCTCGCCCCACCGCCTCATCCACCGCCTCCAATCCCGCAATTTTCCGCACCTTGATCTCCCGTCCGCTCCGGGCATGCCGAATCCAGTACACCACCGCCCCCCCGAAAATCATCACAATAAACACCAGCCAGAATCGCTGTCCATCAAACAATTGCATCACCGGAGTAACCGCCGAAGCAGTCGTCACCCATTCCGACATTTTCCCCGTTTCCGTCATCCCCGCCACCCGAAAAGTATACGCCTTCCCCACCGCCAACTGCTCAACCGTAAATTCCACCCGACCCTCCTTCGTCGGCGAATCAATAATATCCACCATCTTCCAATCCCCCTCTTTCTTCGGATCAGGCATATCAATCCGGTATTTCACCACCGCCCCGGGATCATCCGCAGACCGATCCCAACTCAAATCAATCCGCGATCCATTGTCCCACCCGTGATCCACCGCCTCCAATCCACTCGGCGGCGACTGCCCCAAAACCCCACCCGAAAACCCACTCAAAACCGCCAGCATCATCACCATCAAGAGTATGGAACATCGATTCATAGTGCTAACCTTCAATCAATTCCACATTCGCACGCGGGATTACAAATCGCTCTCCGGAGGCAAACGCAACCTCCAAAACCCGCGCCTTGGAACCGGAATCTAGCACATGCGGCTCAGATGGCAAATCCGACACCTCCCCGATCACTCCAAAATGAGGATCTCGAATGATCCGCACCGGCCGCCCGATCTCCAGCATCCCTGCCGTCCGATTCGCCTCCTCCTCCACTTCCAATCCCTCCGGCGCCGGAATCACAATCTCCGGACGCATCACTCCCGCCCGAATCTGCGTCGCCCCATTCACCGCCGCCTCCGATCCATCCCGCCATTTCAATATATCAAAAGTCCGTTCCGCCATCGCAATATCCCCGAATCCCTCCGTCACCACCACCGTTAACCCCACATCCTCCGACCCCGTAATCGCCACCCCGAGGTCATACCCCAAAAACTTCTTCAAATCGTGATCATCGATCCCCCCCGATACCACCGCATGCACCCCCACCTCCCGCGCCCGATGAATCGCTTCAAAACTCATACGACCGCCCCCCACCACCACACAACCCTTCATATCATCCGTTATCAATTCAGGCGTAAGCGGGGTCACATGCTCTTCCACCGCCATCCGAATCGGTCCATACACCGCTCCCCCAATCCCGAATATCCCTTGCACAAAGGTTGCCTCCGCCTCAATCACCACCCCCTCTTCCGGAATCACATCCTTAACCTTCCCCGCCAGATACGCCTCAACCTGCACCGGCACCGGCTCGCCCCGAAGAATCACCTGCCCCGTCACCTGAGAAATCGTCTCCACCGTCCCCGAAAATTTCGACTTATAAACATTCTTGAAAAAACCAAAAATCCCCTTCGTCTCCGCCAAAACCTCCCCCACCTCAATCCGATCCCCCACCTTCTTCATGACACACTCCCCCACATCCCCCGGCGGCATTGACAACAAATTCGACAGATTCACCGGCTCGATATCCCCCGGCATAAAGGTCTGTGCCACAATGTCCTGCGAAGCCACCTCCTGCCCCATCTCCACCAGCACATCCCCCTTAATAGGCAAAATCCGCCGACAAGAGTGCGTCGTCTTCCGTGAAACCGTCAATCCAGGGGTATATGCGTGTGCCATAAAAAGTAGGGTGGGTCGAGCGAAGCGATACCCACCAATTCCAACTAAAAATGGCCACAACAGACCATCCAGCCCCC
>CAZLXE010000037.1:0-17734 GCA_964563005.1 uncultured Isosphaeraceae bacterium | reverse complement strand
AGGGAGGGGAATCCCCTTACACTCCCACCGGGACGCCGAGCATGTTGGCGGCTTTTTTGGTGATGTTGGTGTGGTGGAGGCCGCATTGTTTGAGGATTTGTTCTTCGGTGCGGGCGGATTTGGGGATGCGGCGGACGAACATCTGTTCGAGGGTGAAGGCGTCGCCGCCTTCGGTGATGGCGTCGGCGACGGCGGAGCCGAGGGAGGCGCCGTAGTTGTCTTCCACGACGAGAATATTGCCGTTGTTGGCGTTGGCGATGTCGAGGAGTTCTTCGTGGTCGAAGGGGAGGGAGTAGAGGTCGATGAGAGAGACATCGATGCCGAGGCGGTCGAGGGCGTCGAGGGAGCGATTGCACTCGTGGATCATGTAGCCGGCGGAAACGATGAGGAGGTCGCGGCCTTCGGTGAGGACTTCAAACTGGCCGAGTTCAAAGGTGGTGTTTTCATCATAGATGAACTCGACATCGGGCCGGTAGGTTCGCATGTAACACGCGCCGTGGTGTTCGGCCATGGCCACGGTAAGGCCGTAGGCGGCGTAGGCGTCGGCGGGCTGGAGCACATAGCAGCCCGGGCCGCCGTGGTGATCTTTCACGGTGGAGAAACTGCGGAACCAGGCGATGTCGGGGAGGGACATCTGGCTGGGGCCGTCGGCGGCGAGGGAGATGCCGGCGTGACTGCCGACGATTTTGATATTGGCGCCGGAGTTAATGGCCATTTCGATCTGGTCGTAGCCGCGGGTGACGAATTTGGCGAAGGTGGAGCAGAAGGGAATTTTTCCGGCGGCGGAAAGCCCGGCGGCGACGGAGAACATGTTCTGCTCAGCGATTTTGCAGCCCACGAATCGGTCTTCGGTGGTGCGATCATCGGCGAACCACTCGGCGAAAGTGGAATTTCGGACATCGGCGTCGAGGGCGAATACCGACGGGTTGGTCTGCCCGAGGGCGCGAAGGGCGACGCCGTATGCTTTTCGGGTGGCGAAACGGCCGGATCTCACGATGAGTTCCATGTCATACTTTTTCATCGCTTCTTCAAACAACATGGTTTCGGAGGGAGTGGGGGTTTCCCCGGCATACTCGGCGGGGGTGGGGATGCTGAAGGTTTCGTGGTCGGCGAGGGCGGAGGTGAGGGTGATTCCGGTTTCGCGCAGTTCGGCGGCGGCGGCTTCGAGTTTTTCGCCGGTGGCGGGTTTGCCATGCCAGCCGCCACCCTGCATGAGGGGGGAGCCCCAGCCCTTGACGGTTTTGGCGACGATGGCCATGGGCTTGTCGCCGTTCGCGTTCGCCACAAAATCATCGAAGGCGGCCATGATTTTGGAGGGATTGTGCCCGTCGATTGATTTGACGATGTAGCCGGAGGCCTCCAGTTTTTTGGTGAGGGTTTCGGCGGATTGTTGGCGGCTGACTTTGTCGGCCTGGCCGTAGTCGTTGCAGTTGAAGATGGGGAGGACGGTGGTGAGGTTGTAGTCGGCGATGAAGTCGAGGGCTTCGGCGATCTGTCCTTCCCGCGATTCGCCATCCCCGATGATGCAGTAGATTCGTTTGTCGAGATCATCTTTGCGGGCGGCGATGGCCAAGCCGGCGGCGACGGAAAGTCCCTGCCCGAGGGAGCCGGTGGCGGCATCGAAGAAGGGGAAGCCCTCCATGGGGTTGGGGTGGCCATCGAGGAAGGAATCATTTTTGCGGAGGGTGCTGAGGTCATCAACACTCAGGGGGCGAATTCGTTCATCCTTGCCCATAGTGGCGCCGATGTCGGCGAGGGCCGCGTAGATGATGGGGACGGCATGGCCTTCGGAAAGCACGAGTCGATCGGAGGTGGGGTAGCGGGGCGATTCGGGAGCCCAGCGCATGGTGTGATAGAGCAGGACGGTGACGAGGTGCCCGAGACTCATGGCGGTGGTGGGGTGGCCACTCCCGGAATCTGCGCACATCTGGAGGGACAATTGATCGAGCTGAATGGCTTTGGCATGAACGGCGGCGTCAAACGACATGGAGATCCTTTCATCCGGACGGGGATGGGACAAACGAGGGCAGGGATGCGAACCGGGTAGTATGGCGGATGGGAAGAGAATCGGCAACTGCCCTTTTTTTTGATAATTGCGATAAACTTATGATAATAAACTAGTTATGAGTCTTATCTCATTGAAAAATAATTGGGTATTCTGACTCCTTTCCACTATTTAAAGCACACGCCTCAGGGCGAGGGAGGATGAAAACCCGGGAGAACGATGGTTTGTTGATCGAATTGGGCAATTTTTGGTGGGGCTCGGGCGTCAGACTCGGGGGCCTTGGGCATCTATGATGGCAGGGGCGCGTTGATTTGGATTTTTATATCGGGGCAGGAGCATGATTTATGTCGAAACGATTTTTGCCGTGTCTGATTCTGGGTTTGATGCTTTTGAGTCGGGGGGCGATCGCGCAGTCGCCGAACGGTGATGAGGCGGAGCACAGGGCGGCACGGCGCAGTCCGGTGGTCGAGGTTTTTGAGCAGACGCATGAGGCGATCGTGAATATCTCCTCTACAGAAATCGTGACGATGCGCAGCCCATTCGGGTTCGGGAGTATGTTCGACGATATTTTCGATTCGCCGCGGCGACGGGGAGGACGGACACGGGAGGTGAAACGGACGAGCGTGGGGAGCGGGTTTATTATTCATGCCGACGGCTACATTGTTACGAACGCCCATGTGGTGGCGCGAACGGCGGAGCAGAAGGTGATTTTTGCCGATGGGCGAGAATATGAGGCAAGAGTGATTGCGGCCGATCCGGAGCGGGATCTGGCGGTGATTAAGATCGATGCGGATCGCGCCCTGCCGGTGCTCACACTGGGACGGAGCAATGATCTGATGATCGGGGAGACGACCATTGCGATCGGCAATCCAGTGGGGCTGCAGAACACGGTGACGGCAGGGGTTGTCAGCGCTTTAGGGCGCGATCTCGATTTTCCCGGCGATATTTCTTTGCGAGGGCTTATTCAGACGGATGCGAGTATTAACCCCGGCAATTCTGGGGGGCCGCTGCTCAATGTGTTGGGTGAGTTGATCGGGGTGAACACGGCGATACGGGGGGATGCCCAGAACATTGGCTTTGCGATTCCGGTGGATCGATTGCGGGAGGTGCTGCCCGATTTGCTGGATATCGAACGGCGCTACGGCATTGTGGCCGGGGTGCGGGTGGGAACGCTACGCGAGCCGCGGATCACAGAGGTGGTGCGGGACTCTCCTGCAGATCAGGCGGGGTTGCAGCCCGGAGACATTCTGACCCGCATCAACGGAACGACGGTGCGGGAAGGGGTGGATTATTACATTGCGATGATTGGGCGCGAGCCGGGCGACCGGATCCCAATCGAACTGAAACGACAGGGCAAGGTGCAACGGGCTTCGCTTACGCTGGAGGCGCGACCGGCTCCGGACAGTGATTCTCTGGCGTGGTCGATGCTGGGGTTGAAGTTGCATCCTCTGCCCCGCGATGTGGCGGACGATCTGGGCTTGCGTGAGGGGAACGGGTTGCTGGTGGTGGAGGTTGATGAGGCGGGACCAGCCGCTCAGTTGGGCATGCAGACGAGGGACATTCTGACCAGCGTGGGGAAGCGTTATGTGACGACTCTGGAGGATCTCGGTCAGATTCTGGATGGGCTTACCCTGGGAAGCGATCGCGCCGCTCAGCCGTTGCAGCGCGACATTCCGATTTCAGTTTTGCGCATCGAACGGCGACGGATAGTTCGGCTGTCGGGAATGTTGCATCCGAGGATGTGATACTGTTGAATGGGCTTCCTGGGCATATTGTGCCGAAGAAGCCCATTCCGTTCTATGCAAATTATTCAAGGCCGGTGGCCGAAAAAGGGGGGTTTCAGTTTGCGGTTGTGGTGTCGTCGATGTCTTTCCTGGAACTCAGGGTTGGGTTCGCCATTTTCTGACAGCAGGACTTGGGGACTTCGGTTTTATTGAGTGCGGGCACGCCGGCGAGGCGATTTTGTTGTGCTCGCTGGACCCTTCGAGATTCTACCTGCATGTATTCGACGATTGACTTGATGTCGATTTCGTTCAGATCCATGTTGGGCATCATCAGTTTGTTGAATTGATTGAAGAGTTCGAGGGCGAGAGGATCCTGCTTAGCAATCATTTCATCGGGGGCGGCGAGCCACTTGGCCAGCCAGACGGGGTCTCGGCGGTCGACGACGCCCAGGAGATCGGGACCGACCATCTTTTGTCCGGTGGCAAAAATGTTTCCGCCGATGGTATGACAGGCGGCGCAGCGGGTGCGATAGAGGGTTTCACCCCGGGTCAGTTTTCGCAGTTCCGGAGCGTCCTTATAGTCGGTTTGATTTTCGACCGGCTGCTGCCAATTGGACAACCAGCTGCCGACCTGGGCGGCGAGAATGTAGGGGTTCTCGAAGGGAGAGCGTTTCATCCACTGGCCGGTGGCCTGATTGCCGATGATCATGCTGATGTTGTGATCCCTGGTCCCGTCGTCGCGGACTCCCTGAATTTCATCAATAAAAATGCCCAGTTTTTTTCGAATCGTGATGATGTCCGATTCTTTTCCGGTGAGAAATGACCACCCGGGCTTGGCATTGAATTTATCGGCAAAAGCCTTGAGGACTTTGGGGGTGTCGGTCTCCGGGTCAATGGTGATGGAGTACATGAAGACATCCCGGCCGACGCGATCCCCGAGGACGGCCTGCAGTTCGGCGAGTTGGGCCGTTTCGAGGGGGCAGACATCGGGGCAAGTGGTGTAGATGAAGTTGATCACCACCACCTTGTCTTTGATGAGATCATCGAAGAAGCGGGAGGTTTTTCCATCCTGGTCGGTCAGAGGGACATTGGGAAAATAACTGGCGCCCCAGCGTGATCCTCCCGACGAGCGAGCGTCGGCTTTGGAATCAGCATCGCCGGGGGAGGCGAGGGCGGGCATGCTGAAGCCCATGAGCAGAGTGAATGCGACGAGACCATTCAGATATTGGGGTTTCATGGTAATCCTTTCTTCCGTACATCAGCGGGTGGTGATCTCTCGGGTGGCTTGCCCGCCGTAATCGGCGACCACGGTAACGAAGGCGCCCTGGAGCGCTTTTCGACGAATGGAATTGGGGGCCACGAGTTTGTAGTGTCCCTTGCTGTCGATCATGGCCGCCCCAATGAAATTTGCGGGACTGGGGTCGCCGGGGTTGATGGGCATGGGGCGTCCCAGCCACACTTGGACGAACTGGCCGGGGATGGCGCTGGATCCCTGGATATTCCACATGTTTCTTCGAGACTCTAAATTCGCCTGATCGATCGAAGTGACGAGATCGGAAATCCCATCGGGATCGGCCTGGCCACCGAGTCGGGCGGTGGGAAGGGCGACAGAGTCGACATAGCCGATGCCGTCCCAACTGGGCATGGGCGTGGGCATGACGGCGAACTGGCCGGGATGTTCGATGTCATAGCGGAGGAGCATGGAGTGATCTTCATGCTGGGTGTTGTGGCAATGCTCCATGTAGGATCCGGCGAATTCGCGGAAACGGATGGCCACATCGACACTGCTGCCGCTTTCCGGCATCACGCCGATGCGGTAGAGATCTTTTCTGGCCCATTTTTCCCATTCCGGGGGAGCTTGGCCATCCCGCTGAAGGATGATTCCCTCCTCGAAGTGGATATGGACGGGGTGGCTCCAGCCATTGCCCCCGTTCACGAGGTGCCAGATCTCGACGGTGCCGGCGGCAGGATCGGTGGAGAGTTGAGGGGCGGCGGAGAGGCGGCGGGGGTCCATATTGAGCCCCAGACCACCATCGGTTTTTATGGTCCAGGGGGCTTCGTCGGTGCCGTTGGAGTTTCCGAAGGTAAAGGTGCGTTGGTGGGCGTTGGCGAGTTCGGCGGGAGTGGCGCGGGGGAGGGGGATCATGGTCTGACCGCCAGCGACGAAGTCGGCAGGATTCATGCTGAGATCGACGCCGTTGTACGGCATGACGCGAAGTTCAAGGAACGCACCGACGCAGGGGTCCCCGCCCGCCCAGCGGTTCCCCTCATTCACGGCTTGGTAGGCGCCGGACATGATGTCGGCGAGGGGAATGGCCTGATTGGGAGCTTTCCCGGTTTTGTGTTCGAGGATATTGACGAAGTAGAGTTTGTCGCCGGGCTGGAACTGGCTGAAATCGACGATGATGTCGAAGCGTTCCGCGATGCCTTGGGTGGGCAGGATACCGCTCTGGGTGCCGAGGGTGCCGTCGAAGGCGACGGAATGTTCCATGATGTTGCCATCGTTGGCGATCATGTGGAAGGGAACGGGGGTGCCGTTCTGATTAACGAGGGCGATTTTGAAGTAGCGGGAAACGGCGCCATTGAGGATGCGGAAGCGATAGCGCCTGGCCCGGACTTCCAGATAGGGTTTGAACAGCCAGTTGGTGAGGACATGGTCGCCGAGGAACCCGTTGAGGTTGAAGATGTTGAACCAGAGTTGTCCGGTTTGATCCCAGGCCTTGTCGGCGACCAGGAGGTTGACATCGTAGTCGCGGTTTCCCCAGTCCATCGCGGTGCCGCTGGGGAATCGGAGGTTGACGCCATCGTTCAGGCCTTCGTTGCCGCGATCGAGTGAACTGTAATAGTTCATCATGACGGCGTTGCCTTTGTAGACATTCTGGGCGGTGAAATCGAGCATATGGTCGTGGAACCAGTGGGTGCTCATGGTTTCACGATAGTCGCCGGGAATATTGATGATCCCACCGTTGCCATCGGGACGACCGGCTCGGGGGTCGGTGGCGCTGGTGTTGATGGTGTCGCGGCCGGCAAGTTGGATGGGCCAGCGATAATCGTAGTACTGACCGGGGAAGAAGAAGGACTGGGTGTAGCCGTCACTTTCTGCGGGGGTATGGCCGTTGTGCTCATGGGTGGAGATGGTGTGAAGACCGAATCCGAAGTTGGCCGAGGGATCGATGGGGAGCATGTTGTAATGGCGCATCATGACAGATTCGCCATAGCGCACGGTCAGGAGTTTGGGGGGGAGGGTGCCGTCGAAAGTCCAGAGGGCATTCGGCTCCTGGATAGGCATGTTGGGGTGAAAGCGGATATCGATTCCCTGGGTGGTGCCGTCGAAGGCGGGGTTGGTGCCGACGGTGTTGTGGTACAGACCGCCGGGGCCGAATTCACCCATGGTGTAGCCGTGAAGTTGGCGTGAATCTCGGAGGCCACTATTGGTCCGTGCCCCGGCCTGGGCGGTGACATAGTACCGCTGAGGAGGGAATTCATTCCATCGCTGATGAGCCCATTGTTCACCACCCGGCCGTCCTTCGGCGGGAGGATGATTGAGGGAACGGCCAAGGAATGTCTGGATGGCGGACTTCCAGGGATTTTCATCGCGATCATTGGCGAGGCGGGTGGGCTGAGGATACATTGACTGGGCAAGGAGGGCATCGATGGCCGTTCCAGAGGGGCCGGTGGAAGCATTGGGAACGGAAGGGAAGGAGCCACCGACATGATATGAACTGGGCATTGGCTCAGTCCCGAACTCTTCGAAGCGGAGCATCCTCTGGGTGAAGGGAAGAGCGCCGAACTCGGGGCTGGGAAGCGAGTTGGTGGGGATGTTGAACCCATCGCCACGCTGCTGTTGGTCAACTGGGACGGCATTGTTGATGCCGGCATCGGTGAATGTACCGGTGGGGCCTCCTTCAAAGGCACCTTCATTGGCGGGGGGCGGGGTTGGGAGATTCTGGGCATTGAGTATGCCGGTAGTTACCCCGAGGATCATGAGATTCACGATCAGGCCGTTTTTCCATTCATTTTTCATTGTTTTCCTCCTATGGATCAAATGATTTTGGCCGAGACTTGTATTTCTTGTAATCAATACAATGAATTCATTGTTGCACACCTTTTTCCAGATAATGAATTTCTTTAAACAGGTATACATCAAGCACTTATGGTATTCAAATAAAAAATACGAATTTTCGTAAATTAAATCAAAATGTTAAGTTAGAGTGTGAAATATCCGGGCTGAGAGCGATTTTGCGCGTCATTTCCTTAAGCCGATTCTAGGCAAAATCCCTATTGGGCCCAAATTTGGTCATCGGGATTTGAAAATACCCTCGGGCAGAATAGGGAAATATAGAGGGCAAACTGGGGGGACTTGGACCTCTCTGCGCGCGCAGGATGGGCGGTGTATTTTTGGGTTGGGGGTTTTTTTGAAAATTTTTTTTCGGGGTTTATGGGTGCGGGAGTGGGGATTTTGTGACATTTCTTGGTTGGTGTGCCCGGTTGGCGCGCGCAGGGAGGGCGCGGGGGGGAAGGGGTAGAGGGCGTGCCTTTTGTGGGGCAGGCCAGAAACGCGGACTTGTTTGGTGAGGACACGGGCATGGGATTTCAGTTGACGCCGTTTCGGGACATTCCGTTGGATGATGATCTGCTGGAGTTGCTGATCGAGGAGCATGAGACGGAGACGCTGGGGCGGCTTTCCCGGTTGTGGAATTACTATCGCAACCCGCTGTCGGAGCCGGATGAGCAGGGGAGAACGAGGGGGGCGTCGGGGCAGCGGGTGGGGTTGCCTCGGCGGTTGACGCATCCGCCTTTGGATGTGATGACGGCAACGGGATCGTTTACGGGCAGCCGGGAGGTGGTGATTGAGAATGACATTGCGTGGCGGATTCACACGCTGGTGGATTTTATGTTTCCCAGTCCGCCGCGGTTGATTTCCCGGGCAGCGGATCCGAAGCGGCGGGCGGAGATTGAGATGTTGATGGGGGCGATCATCGAAGCGAACGGGGGAACGATGTTGTGGCAGGACGCGGCGCTGTTGGGGTCGGTGTTCGGTCAGGTGGATTTCCTGGTGAGTTGCGATGGATTGCGAGCGTTGGCGGGGATGAAGAACAATACAGAACGAGCGGGAGGAGCAGGTCGCCCGGGGAATGCCCCGTCTAAACCATCCTTTACTGAAAAGGCGGCGCGGATCGCGTCGCTGATATCTATAGAGACGGTCGAGGCGCCCCGGGCGATTCCCCTGCTCAACCCGCGTGATTACCGGAAAATTGATGCGTACATTCTGCATTATGAACAGCCGGTGCATGGGGTGGAACCGGCGGGAATGCTGGGGAAGATCGGGCGGCTGTTGCGAACGGGAAAGCGGGGAACCGGGGGGGTTGGTGATCGGGCAACGGTTACGGTGACGGAGATTCTCTCGAAGACGCATCGGCAGCGGTATGAGGATGAACAACTGGTGGCGGAGACGATCAATCGGTTGGGGCGGATTCCGGTGGTGCATATTCAGAATCTGTCTCAGCCGCTGCGGTATGCGGGATTGAGCGAGGTGGAGCCGCTGGTGGCGTTGCAGGATGAGTTGAATACGCGGCTGAGCGATCGGGCGAACCGGGTGACGATGCAGAGTTTTCGGATGTGGCTGGGGAAGGGGGTTGATGGATTCCTGGATCGGCCGGTGGGGCCGGGGCAGATGTGGCTGACGGATAATCCGGCGGCGACGATCGAGTCGTTCGGGGGAGATGCGAGCAGTCCGAGTGAAGAGGCGCATATCACGGAATTGCGGGCGGCGCTGGACAAGGCGAGCGGGGTGAATCCGGCGGCGGCGGGTCATCTGCAGAACCGGGTGGGGAATCTGACTTCGGAGAATGCGCTGCGGGTGAGTTTGATGGGAACGGTGGCGAAGACGAAGCGGAAGCGGGTGACTTACGGGGCGGGGATTCGGCAGTTGTGTGATTTGATTCTGCAGGGGCTGGATGCGTATGGGGTGTACCGGACGGATCCGCAGGAGCGGGGGGTGGATGTGGTGTGGGCGGATCCGATGCCGCCGGATGAGACGAGAAGGATTCAGGACGCGCTGGCGAAGGCGGAGTTGGGGATTCCGAAGGCGTTGTTGCGGAAGGAACTGGGATATGAGGAAGAGGTGGCAGGTGACGGGTGACAGAAGATTCGCGGTCAATGGGACGGTATGTAATTTTTGTGGAGTACCTGAGTGATGGATGATCAGAATGAGGAACATTTGGAGACGACAAGGGATGCAGGGAATGATGACACTGAAGAATCGGCGGAGGATCAGGTGGTTCGGCTGGGGGAAGAACTGGCGAAGGCGCGGAGTGAGGTGACGGAGATTCAGGCACACCATGCGGCCATGGAGCGGGAGCGGGCGATTGAGGCGGCTCTGGTGGAGCAGGGAGCGGTGGACCTGGAGACGGCCCGGCTGGTGGTGGAATCATGCCTGGAGAAGGATGAGGGGAAGACGGTCATGGAGGTGCTGGCTGAGGTGCAAGAACAGAAGCCATTTTTGTTCCGACCCCCGGTACCCCCGGCACCCCCGGTACCTCCGGAAACAGCAAGCGGGGTGATGAGTGCGCATGGAGGTGGCGCAGGAGGAGTGATCAAGCGGGCAGAGAAAGAAGCACGGGAGAGCGGGCATCGACGGGATGTGCTGCGGTTCATGCGGCTGCGGAGGGGGAGATAGGCATCGAGGGTTGGTGATGAGCGATTAGCGTGATGGTAGGGGCGGAGGGTCTGCCCTTAAGAACTGATTCACGAATGGGACGGGCGTCCCACACATTTTGTCAGGATAAATCCTGAACTACTTTTCAGAAAGGAACGAGACAGATGACATTCAATGGCAAGGCAACTTATTCGGCGGGAGCGGGGCTTCCGGACATTGTGGAGGATGTAAGCGATGTGGTGGGGGTGATCAGCCCACATGAAACACCATTGCTCAATCTTCTGGGTGAGCCACACCGACCGGCGACGAGCACGGTGCATGAGTGGTTGGAGGATTCGCTGCTGCCGAACACGGATTTGGTGAATGATACGACGATTACAAACCCGACGACGGAAACGACTTTTACCGTGGCGAACCCGGGTCGATTCCAGATCGGAGATCAGGTCATGCTGGACGGGAAGCCGGAGGTGATGCTGGTAATCGCTATTGCGGGGGCGGATCTGGCGGTGCAACGGCAGTATGGGGGAAGTGCGTCGGCGTCGGTGGTCGATGGGGATGTGATCAACATCCTGGGCAATGCGGCGCTGGAAGGGGATATTGCACCCGCAGCGCGATTCACGAACCGGGTGCGGAAGCAGAATTACACGCAGATTTTCACGGAATCGGTGGAGGTTTCGGGGAGTCAGTTGGCGGCGCAACCGATCGGGGTTGACAACGAACTGGACTGGCAGAAGCAGGAACGATTGCGGGAATTGCTGCGCGATCTGGAGAATTGCGTGATTAATGGGATCGCAGCGACGACCAATCCCCAGGGGGACATGACGACGCGGCGAACGATGCGGGGCATTATTCCTCATCTGGCGACCAATCTTTATCAGCCGGGTGTGGGGGCGATTCCCTCGGGCGGCGGGGTGGGGAGCGACCTGCTCACGGAGCCGGTGCTGAATGCGGCGCTGCGCGAGGTGTGGAACCAGAGCGCGGGGACAATCGACACCATTGTGTGCGGTGGTTTCCAGAAGCGACAGATCAACGGGTTTATCTCGTCGGGGCAGCGGTTCGCGGAGGGAGAGACGACCTTCAGTGAGTTGGTGGATATTTATGAATCGGATTTCGGGGTATGTCGCGTGGTGATGACACGGTGGGTGCCGCAGGACACGGTGCTGCTGATCGACAGTTCGCGGGTGGAAGTGATGCCGCTGTCGGGACGGAGTTTTCATTACAAACCGCTGGCGAGCACGGGAGATGCGGATGCGGGCCAGTTGATCGGGGAATACACCCTGGAGTTGCGGAATGAAAACGCCCATGCATTGATCAATGGGCTGGGACTGACGGGATAAGGGACCGAAAGGGCGTGGGGCGCGCCGGGTGGTGGCAATCATCACCCGGCGTTTTATGGAAAGGAATAAGTCATGGCGATGATTACGGATCGGGATCTGGCGGTGATCGAGCCGCTGATGTTTGTGGATGCGGTGAGTGCGGCGACACTGTTGGAGACGGTGTTGGATGGGTCGGTGCTGGGAAATAATGTGACCAGTCCGACGGCGGATTTTGCGGCGGTCAATATCGGGGCTGGCTCGGTGGTGGTAGTGGGTACGACGGCACTGGAAGTGATGGATCGGCTCAGCGCGACCACGCTGACGGTATCGCGCCTGCGGGCGGATGTGAACGATCCCATTCTGCCTCCGGATGGGGGAAACGGGTTGAAAGTTACGGTGTACACATTCGCACGGTTGATCCGTCAGGTGGAAGATGATCTCCTGAGGCGACTGGGGTTGGATCCCCAGGTGATCGGAGGGCCGCAACTGGTGAATTTTCCGGCAGTGGCTCGCCTGGCCGGATTGCGCACGGTGGCGGCGGCGTATGCGACAGTGGCCTCGATTTCGACTCTGAACGATTCGCTGGCGGCCCGGGCGACGCTTTATGCGGATCGGGCGGCGACGGTGCTGCGAGGATTGGAGGCCTTGGTGGATATTGATGGGGATGGGGTGGAGGATGCGCTTCGCCGGCCTTCGTTGATCAACTTTAATCGACGCTAAAGAAGGAGCGCGAACATGATGCAGCAAGTGGTGAGTATTCTGGCTCAATTCGGCCCGGCCGGTCTGATCGGGGTGTTGTGGGTGTATGAGCGGCGACAGGCGGGGGTAAGAGAGCGGCAGATCGAGGCGGCCCATCGGCGAATTGTGGAACGGGAGCATGATGTTGCCGCCCTGCTCAGCGTGGTGAAGGACAATACGCAGGCGATGAATACCCTTCAGCAGACGCAACGATGCCTGATCGATCTGCTGACTCGGCTCGGAGGGGCGGGCCGAGGGGTCAGAGGGAGCGAAGTGGCATAAGCAGGCGGGAGAATCACAAAAGCGGGTATGCTATGGGTAATGAATGTCTCCTCTTCATTTCTGGTGCTGGCGATGGGTCTGGCGCTGGCGGGGTGCGCGAATGGTGGTCCTCGGCCTTCTTCTCCGATCCAAAATGCGGATGAAACTGGGGGGAAGGCGGTCTGGCCTTTCTGGCCCAAGTCGATGCGGGTGCATCCCATCTCGTATCTACTGCCCGAAGGACAACAGGGAACCCATCAGGGGACATCACCGGATGATCGTCTTTACGAACTCTATCTGGAATTCAAGGACAAGGATGGGATCGTGTGCCGGGCGTTGGGGAATTTAGAGATCTATTTATATGACGCGACGCCTGCGGGTGGAGATGAGATCATCATGCCCAAATGGAGTTGGGATCTCTCCGATCTCACCCTTAATAAGGAGTATTTCGACGATGTGATGCGCACCTATTTGTTGTCCCTGCGCATCACCGTCGATCCCCTGCCGGAACTGATGCTCCTGCGGGTCTATTACGCCTCGGCGAATGGGGTGAAACTCGACGCAGAGGCGAAGATTACGCCACGGGACGATTCGTAGAGCGGATGAAGGGTTGTCATTCATTTCGGAATGATGAAATAAAGTTCGGATGAGAGCCGTTCTTGGAGAGACGGTATCGGCACATTCTTCATGCCCCGTCTCCTTTCTCCCACATGGCCTGATCGGAATGGACCCGATCGGGCCGTTTTCGCGTAGAGTAAGGGAAATGAAGCGTACTTTGCCGCAATACAGGATGGGAGGTGTCGGGATCCGGTTCGCTCTGGTCTGCATTCTCCTTCTCGGGATGGCGGCTTCCGGATTGGGCCTGATTCGTCAGCGGGCGCTCCCGTGGTGGAATCGCTCGGTGGAGGAACAGGTGGGGCATTATCGCATTCGCACGGACCTGCCCGCAGATGAAGCCAACGCCATCGCCCGACATTTGAACATTATGTATGCAGAATATGCCCGACGGCTGGCGAACCTGCCCCAACGCCTGCCAGAGAAACTCCAGGTGTATATTTTTCAGAATCGTCTGGATTATCAACGCACTCTGCGTGATCGTTTCGGGGTTGATGCGACAGGGAGCGGGGGCATGTTTTTCGTGGGGCAGAAGGGATATGGCCTGGCGTTTTATACGGAGGATCTTCCTCGCCGGCGCATTGAGCATGTGATTCAGCATGAGGGGTTTCATCAGTTTGCGTATTCCCGGTTTGCGGGGGGGTTGCCGCCTTGGGTGAATGAAGGGTTGGCGGAGTTTTTTGGGGAGTCGGTGGTGATTGGGCGCACCCTTATTCTGGGGCAGGGCCAGGAGCGGGTGATCGACGCCTTGAAAGAAGCCGTGAAGAAGGAGGCCACCATTCCGTTTCAGGATATGCTCACCATGACGGGTCAGCGATGGAACAGCGCCCTGACGGGAGGCAATGCTTCTCTGCAATATAATCAGGCGTGGTCCATGGTGCATTTTCTGGTGTATGGGGAAAAGGGGAAATATCGCAAGGCCTTCGAGGGATATTTACGCCGGTTGAATCGCGACATGGACTCCGAGCAGGCATTCATCGATGCCTTTCACACCAGCGATCTTTCCTACTTCGAGCGAAAGTGGAAGCAGTATGCCCATGATGCGAAGCCGGGGGCGTTTCTCACGGCACTGGAGCGGATCGAGTTTCTCGCGGAGGGGGCATATGCGTTACAGCAAAAAGGCATTGCACCGGCTTCGTCACTGGATGAACTTCGAATTGCATTGCGCGAAATCAACTTCACCAGTACGATTGTCCGGCATGGGATGCGGGTGATTCTGAAGGCGGAAGACGACGCCATGTTTGTCATTCCTCAGGATGATCTGAGTGCCGACGCGCCGTTCTTTGCCCTGACTCCCCATCAACTCAAGCGGGCTTCCGGTCGGGAACAATACCGGGAAAAGATGAATCCCACGCCCCCCACGATTCGCACAGAGCATCTCAAGCCCAAGCGGCTCTGGGTGGAGTGGCAGCGGAGTAAAAAGGGGGATGATTTTCGCTATCGAATCCGTATTAAATAATCCGAAGCAGTTCCGGTTTATTAGGGTGTTTACCGGTACGACAAACGGGTGAATCTCAACCGGTTGAGGCATCTCCGAGGGGAGGATACTTTCAATTTGGAGATTCCAAGAAATGCAGGGCTGAGCCGGTGATCCGGAAGTGACTCAGCAGAGTACAATGAAGGTGAGTATGGTGAGGATGGCCATGCGTTTGCGATTATTGGTGACGGCCATGAGTTGTTGGAACAGCATGAGGGTAATCCTTTTCTTATTTTTGATTGTCCGTAAAGACAGGATCAAGAACCGCGCCCGAGGCGTGCCAAACTCTTAATATGACTTTCAAGATTGCTATGAAGATTTTTCTCGGACTTGGTGGAGGGCGGATGCGCCGGATGTTGCGGAAAGACCACACCGGATGTGGTGTGTGTGCCCGATGGGGCCGGGGAATCATCATCCTCGCATTGCTGATATGTGCCAGCCCGCCACGGGCTCTGGGGGACTCGACAATTGACGAGACGGCTTTTCGCATGGCGTATGGTCGGGTACGGGAATGGGTGAATGCACTCGAGTTGCCGGGGCTACGCGAGCAGGACACGACGGTGGAAGTTCCCGGACTGCGGGCGGTCTGCATTATTCTCCGCCACCGGGGAGGGGTGGTGGGCGTGGGAATTGATGCGGCAGGAGATTCCCGGATGGTCCGCCGGGCGGCGGGACGGGCATTGGATGAGGCGCTGCATGACCCCGGCATTGCGGGTTTACCGGAGGCATTTCGGGCCGAGGCCGGAATCAGACTCACTCTGGAGATCGAAGGGGCGGGAACAGAATTTCCCCTGCCCGGTCTGGATTTTCAGACGATGCTGCCCGGAATTACCACGGGGCAGGATGGTCTGGCTCTGCGCCGAGGAGGGCAATGGCGTTATCTATTTCCGGCACACCTGCGCCTAACCAACGCAAACCGGATGCCCGCCATCTATCAACGGGTCATCGGCATGGCGACTGAGTTGGGATGCCCACCCGGCGTGTCGTGGAATGAATTCCGGGAGAAATATGAAATCACTGTGTATGGCTTCAAGACGGCACACCTGGCTCAACACACGCCGAGCAGCGAGCCGTTCGTCCCATTGCGGGGAGGGAGCATTGTGCCGTTGGCTGCAGCGGATCGAGCGGGCGTGATGCATCTGGCTCACGAACTGGCCCGTCATATCATGACCTTAATGGTGAAGAATATGGAAGGCCGGGTGGTCCGGGTGATGGATGACTATGAGCCGTCAACCGATCGCTATCACGGGCACGGCGATTGGGCGCTCACTGCTCTGGTTTTGAAACGATATGCCGAGATGCCGGGCGCGGATGCAGACCTTGCCACCGTTGCAGAGCGCAGGTATGGCGAGTGCTTGGAATGGCTGGCGAAGAACCTTGATTCTGCACTTCAAAAGCGAGAGCCCACCAGCGCCATGACGATACTGGCACTCGGGGACACCGTCGATCCCGCGTTCATACCACTCAGGAACGCCGCGACCGAACAGGTTCTGCACGCATTTGACGAGAAGGGATATCTCAGAACGAAAAAGCGGGTTTCCTCATCCGAAGCGGATCATGCGAATGCGCAGGCCGTCTTCGCCTGCGCCCTGGCCCGACTCCTGGTGATGAAGCACGAAAAAGTAACGCCACCTCTGGTTCGCGCCGGGTTGGACAGCATCTGGAATGACACGCCGGAGCATCAGTGGGTGCGTCTCCTCCCGTGGATCGGCTGGGCGGAGTTGGCATATGCAAAGGCAACGGGCGGTGAAATAATCCACGCGGATCGTCTGATTGCACTCCGATCCCTCATGCATGCTTCTCAGGTAGGACACGAGGGACGAAAGGGCCAGCCGGATGAGCGGGGTGGGTTTGCCCTTCAGAGCACCGCCGGCTTGAAAGCCACCGCTCAGAGCACAATACCCGCGGCATTTCTGGCCACGATGCTCCGCGATTCGAGGTTAACTCCGCCCGAGTCCCGGCCTGCCCTCACCGCTCGACATCTGGAAACCTGTCGATTCCTTATGCAGTTGACGGTGGGCGAAGATGACTTATGGATGTATCGCAATTCGATTCGGGCGATTGGGGGGATTCGCAATGCTTTGGACGATACTACCCAATCTCTGGACGCTCAGGCCCTCGGGCTTCTCACTGCGATCGAGACCATAGAGAGCATGAGCGGCGAAAAAGAGCCAAAAAGGCCTTCATTTGGAAAATAAATGAGGAAATATCTCATTTTGTGCGTGAAAGCGACGATTGGGCGCATCAAGGGTGGATGAAGCCGGTCATTCGGCTTATCATTCGGAATATTGAGTGAAGGGGCCTGAATCCCCTCTCTGGAAACCATTGTGCATCGAGGAATTAAACCATGAATCGAAATCTAATGATTATTGTCGCGGGACTCGCCTTGTTGACGCCGATGGCGGTGGGACAATCACTGGCAGACCGGCTGGAGAGTGTACGGAAAGCGCGAGATCGGGCCAACGCCGCCCAGAAAGACACCAAGTCGCAAATGCTCGGCGCCCTGCTCTACACCGATATCACCGTGCGATTCGATGAAACCCCGGTTCGGGAGGCGATCGACTACCTGAAAAATGTGCTGGGAATCAACATCGTCGGCCGGTATAACGACGATCGAACCGGCGTGGGGATCGACCCGGAACTGACCATCACCCTCGATGTAAAAAACAAGCCCGCCCTGGATGTGCTGGAAATGATTCTCGACCAGGCGGAAGAAGATGAAGGGAATACCTGGCAACTGGGCAAGGGATATGTGGAGGTGGGAACCAAAGAACGCCTGAGCGCCAAGCGAGCCCAGGAGATCCGGTATTACCCGATTCGCGACCTGCTGATTGTCGTTCCAAACTTCGACAACGCCCCGGAACTTGACCTGAACACCGCCCTGAATCAAGGAGGCGGCAGTGGCGGCGGGGGTGGCCGAGGCGGCGGTGGCGGAGGCGG